>JAJYTL010000090.1 GCA_021793055.1 Pseudomonadota bacterium | reverse complement strand
TTCTTGCCGCGGTCGTTGCCCGGCGCCGCGTAATCCAGCGCGTCGTCGGTCAGCTGAAAGGCGATGCCGAGATTCTCGCCGAAGCGCTCGAGCGCATCGGCCTCGGCCGGCGGCCGGTCGGCGACCACCGCCCCGATGCGGCAGGCGGCGGCGAAAAGGGCTCCGGTCTTGGCGGCGATGACTTCGAGATAGGTTTCTTCCGTCGTCGCCATGTCGCTCACGGTGATGAGCTGGTGCACCTCGCCCTCGGCGATGACGGCGGAGGCATTGGCGAGAATCCGTAATACCTCGACCGAGCCGTCCTCGACCATCAACTGGAAGGCGCGGCTGAACAAAAAATCTCCGACCAAAACCGAAGCCTGATTGCCCCACACCACGTTGGCGGTGGAATTGCCGCGCCTAAGTGCGCTGCCGTCGACCACGTCGTCGTGCAAGAGCGTCGCGGTATGGATGAATTCCACGCTCGCGGCGAGCGGGATGTGCCGCGGGCCGGAATAGCCGCAAAGCTTGGCCGAGGCGAGGGTCAACATCGGCCGCAGCCGCTTGCCGCCCGCGGCAATGATATGACTTGCGAGTTCCGGGATCAGCGCCACCCGGCTGCTCATATGCTCGAGGATCACGCGATTGACCTGCTTGAGGTCGTCGCCGATCAAGCTCTGCAGGAAATCAAGCGCAGGCGGCCGCGTGGAATCGCGACCGTCTTTAGGCAAAACATTAACCGCCACGCCAAGAATCCCCTTTGCTTGCGCGGGTCGCGATTTTTCGCCAGCATAGAGCGATGGTGAAAACGGTCAAGGGTGCCGCTCGCATGGTCGAGCTCCTCCGCGCGGGCGACCCGGTGCTCTTGTCCTATGTCTCGGCCCTGCTCGCCGACGCCGGCATCGCCGCCGCCGTGTGGGACAATCACATGAGCGCCACGGTCGGCGGTTTCCTGCCGAGCCGCGTCATGGTGCCGGACGGCGATCTCGAAATCGCGCGCAAGCTTCTTGCCGAGGCGGGAATCCCGTGCCGAGGCTAGACGCCGGACACGCGCCGGAGGCGGTGACCGAGGATCTCTTCCTCGGCGGGCGCCTCCGCCTGTCGCAGCCCCGGACCGGGGCGCGAGCGGGGGCCGACGCCGTGTTTCTCGCCGCCGCGGCTCCGGCGAGAGCGGGCGAGCGCTTGGTTGAGCTTGGTTCGGGCTCGGGCGCGGCGATGCTCTGCCTTGCTGCACGGGTGCCCGAGGCCGAGGTGCTCGGAATCGAGATCGAACCCGAGCTTGCCGAACTCGCCCGCCGCAACGCGGCGAAGAACGGCTTTGCCGCAACCGTCTCCGTGCAAACCGGGGATATCGCCGACCTGTTTGCCGATTTTCCGCAAGCAAGCTTTAACCATGTCTTGGCCAATCCGCCGTTTTTCGAGGCCGGCCGGGTGGCGCCGCCGACGGAAGCAAAACGGCGGCGCGCCCGCGTCGCGACAGACCGGGACCTCGACCTCTGGCTCCGCTTCGCGGCCCATGCGCTTAAGCCCCGCGGCAGCCTGACGGTGATCTGGCGCGCCGAACGGCTGCCGGCGCTCCTCGCTGGCCTTCCTGGCCGATTCGGCGGCATCTCCGTCTTTCCGCTCTGGCCGCGCGCCGGCCGCGCCGCCAAGCTTGTCATCGTTCAAGGGTGGAAAGGCGCGCGCGCGCCGTTCCGCCTCATGCCGGGTCTGGTGCTGCATGGCGAAGGCACGGCCTATACGGCAGCGGCCACCGCCATCCTTCGCGATGGCGCGGCGCTCGACATCGAATCCGGGGCTGACCGCAAGTCTAAGCCGCCGCGCCAAATGACAGGCAAAGCCGAGAGCCTGGCCACGCCCATCGCGCCGGTGCCGCCGGGGCGCCGCCTCGCCACATCCTTCTGATCTGAATCGGTTCCCGCCATGTCTCTCCTCGCCTCCCCGACCTTTCGACGGCTTGCCGGCAAACTGCCGTTTAAGCCTTTCCGCAACCTGCCGCCGGTGGTTCCCGTGGTCCGGCTGGCGGGGGTGATCGCCGGCGTCAGCACGCCGCTCGGCACCAGGGTTATCAATCTCGCGACGCTCGCGCCGCAACTCGAACACGCGTTTTCGGCCGCCGGAGCCGCGGCGGTCGCGCTCGCCATCAACTCGCCGGGCGGCTCGCCGGTGCAATCCGCCCTCCTCCACACCCGCATCCGAGAGCTTGCCGCTGAAAAGAAGCTCCCGGTGTTCGCTTTCGCCGAGGACGTGGCGGCGTCAGGCGGTTATTGGCTGGCGCTCGCGGGCGACGAGATTTTTGCCGACCAGACTTCGATCGTCGGCTCGATCGGGGTCATCTCGGCGGGTTTCGGCTTCAGCGACCTGCTCGCCCGCATCGGCGTCGAGCGGCGTCTTCATACCGAAGGGACACGCAAATCCCTGCTCGATCCCTTCCGGCCGGAAAAGCCCGAGGACATCGAGCGCCTCCGCCGCCTGCAACAGGAAATCCATCAGCGCTTCATCGAGCTGGTGCGCGAGCGCCGCGGCGCCAAGCTCAAGGACCCCGAGGCGAACGGCGTGTTCGAGGGCGAGATATTCACCGGCCAGGGCGCCCTTGAGATCGGCCTGATCGATGGCATCGGCCATCTCCGCACGGTGATGCGCGCACGCTTCGGCGACAAGGTTCAGCTGCGGGGCTTCGGCGCGCCGCGTTCCTGGCTCCGCCGCCGGCTCGGCCTGGCCGAGGCCCGTGGCGGCGATTGGGCCGAAGGACTGCTGGCCGCGGCCGAAAAGCGCGCGGTCTGGGAGCGCTACGGCCTTTGACCGCGGACCGTCTTTGATCCTGGACCGTCCGCGGGACCGCTGCGGGGCGCCGGCTGGCTCGGCAGCGAGGCGCGGCCGAGGCGGAAAGGGGCGAAGATCGGCTTGACCGCCACCCGTCCCGCCCCTACAAGCGGGACATGTTCGAACTCAGCTTCGGCAAGCTCGTCATCCTGGCAGCGGTGGTCGCCCTCGTCTGGTTTGCCAGTCGCGGCGGCTCGCGATCGGCCCCCCGGCAGCCGGAAGCCCCGCGCCAGCGCGGCGCGGCACCCCGCGTCGAGGCCGAGGACATGATCCCCTGCCCGGTCTGCGGCACCTACGTGACGAGCAAACGCCCGGCCGCCTGCGACCGCGCGGATTGCCCCTACCGCTGACGGAAAACTGCGCTTTTCATCCCCAAAGGGTCACGTCCTGGTTGACCCCGCGGGGAGCCCCGATTAAGTTGCGGCGCAGCGTGCGCAACCGCTCAGAAATGCTCTCCCTATGACGGAAATAGCTTCGGCTGCGCCGTCCTCGTTCCAGGACCTGATTCTGCGGCTGCAGCACTATTGGGCGGGACAGGGCTGCGTTCTCTTGCAGCCATACGATATGGAAATGGGCGCCGGAACCTTCCATCCGGCGACCACCTTAAGGGCGCTCGGGCCGGAACCCTGGAATGCGGCCTATGTGCAGCCCTCGCGCCGCCCGAAGGACGGCCGCTACGGCGAGAACCCGAACCGGCTGCAGCACTATTACCAGTTCCAGGTGATCCTGAAGCCGGCACCCGATAACATCCAGGCGCTTTATCTCGGCAGTCTGGCGGCGCTCGGCATCGAGGCCCGCAACCACGACATCCGCTTCGTCGAGGACGACTGGGAGAGCCCGACCTTGGGCGCCTGGGGCCTCGGCTGGGAAGTCTGGTGCGACGGCATGGAAGTGACGCAGTTCACCTACTTCCAGCAAGTCGGCGGCTTCGATTGCGCGCCGGTCTCGGGCGAGATCACCTACGGCCTGGAACGGCTCGCGATGTACGTCCAGGGCGTCGACAACGTCTATGCCTTGGACTGGAACGGCCGCGGCGTCCGCTATGGCGACGTCTATCTGCAATCGGAGAAGGAATTCTCCGCCTTCAATTTCGAGCGTGCCGATACCGAGCGGCTGTTCCGCCACTTCGCCGACGCCGAGGCCGAATGCGCCGCCCTGATCGCCGCCAAGCTGCCGCTTCCGGCCTATGACCAGTGCATGAAGGCGAGCCACACCTTCAATCTGCTCGATGCGCGCGGCGTCATCAGCGTCACCGAGCGGGCCTCTTATATCGGCCGCGTGCGGGCGCTCGCCAAGGCCTGCTGCGAAACCTGGCTCGGCGTGCGCGGCCATCTCGACGGACAAAGGGCGTAAGGCCGTGGCCGAGCTTCTGATCGAGCTGTTTTCCGAAGAAATCCCGGCGCGGATGCAAAAGGGCGCGGCGGCGGCTCTGGCGACGCGGGTGCAGGCCGCCTTGACGGCCGCCGGCTTGCAGGTCGCGGCCATCGAGACCTTCGCCACGCCGCGCCGACTGGCGTTGGTGGCGCAAGGCCTGCCGCTGGCCCAGCCGGAGACGGTGGAAGAGCGCAAAGGCCCGCGCGTCGGCGCGCCGGAAGCCGCCGTACAAGGCTTTCTCAAGGCCGTCGGCCTCGCCGTACTGGCCGAGGCGGAGGAGCGGGAAAGCGGCAAGGGCCGGTTCTATTTCGCTGTCGTGCGCAAGCCCGGCCGTCCCACCGCGACGATGCTGGCCGAGATATTGCCCGACGCCCTGGGCGGCCTGCCGTGGCCAAAGTCGATGCGCTGGGGAGCGCACGATTTCCGCTGGGTGCGGCCGCTTCGCCGCGTCATCTGCGTGTTCGACGGGGCGGTCGTTCCCTTCGCCCTGGGTCCGGTCCGCACCGGCGCCGAGACCGAGGGCCACCGCTTTCTCGCCCCGGCGCCCTTCGCTGTCGCCGATTTCGCCGACTATCGCGGGCGACTGCAGCGCGCCTTCGTCGAGCTCGATGCGGACGCGCGCCGCGCCGCCGTCGAGACCGCGGCGCGCGCCGCCGCGGCGGCGGAAAATCTGCACTGGGTGGAAGACCCGGCGTTGCTTGCCGAAGTCGTCGGACTGGTCGAATGGCCGGTGGTGCTGATGGGTGCTTTCGACCGCCCGTTCCTCGACCTGCCGGAAGAGGTCCTCGCCACCACCATGCGCGTGCATCAGAAATATTTTCCGCTGCGCGAGCAAAACGGCGCCTTCGCCCCACGTTTTCTTCTGGTCGCGAATCAAGTGGCGCCGGACGGCGGACGGAAAATCGTCGCCGGCAACGAGCGCGTGCTGCGTGCCCGGCTCAGCGACGCTCGCTTCTTCTGGGATCAGGACCGAAAGGCAACCCTGGCCTCGCGCGTGCCGGCGCTCGAAGACGTGGTGTTTCACGCGAGGCTCGGCACTCTCGCCGAAAAGACCCGGCGCGTCAGCGCCCTCGCGGCCGAGATCGGCGAGATCATCGGCGCCGATCCGCATCTGTGCCGGCGCGCCGGCGAGCTCGCCAAGGCCGATCTTTCCACCGGCATGGTGGGCGAATTCCCCGAGCTCCAGGGCGTCATGGGCGGCTATTACGCACGCAACGATCGCGAGCCCGAGGCGGTCGCCACGGCAATCGCCGAGCACTATGCGCCGCTCGGCCCGAGCGAGCGCTGCCCGACGGCGCCGATCAGCGTCGCGCTCGCGCTCGCCGACAAGATCGACACCTTGGTCGGCTTCTTCGCCATCGACGAGCGGCCGACCGGCTCGAAGGACCCGTTTGCTCTGCGCCGCGCGGCGCAGGGCGTCATCCGCCTGATTCTGGAAAACCAGCTACGGCTGCCGCTTCTCCGCCTTTTCACTAGCGCCTATCGCCGCTACGACATGGTGCTGGGCGTGGACCCGGGGGCGGCTCTTCTCGAATTCTTCGCCGATCGGCTCAAGGTCCATCTTCGCGAGCAAGGCGTACGCCACGATCTCGTCGCCGCCGTGTTCGAGCAGGGCAAGGGGCGGCAAGCCGAGGACGATTTGGTTCGGCTTCGCGCGCGCGTCGCTGCCCTGCAGGATTTCCTCGCCACCGAGGACGGCGCCAATCTTCTCATCGCCTATCGCCGCGCTGCCAATATCCTCCGCATCGAGGAGAAGAAGGACGGCAAGCGCTACGACGGCGAGCCGGACGCGCATCTTCTGACCCAAGCGGAAGAACGGGCGCTCTTCACCCGGTTGAGCGAGGTCGCGGGACCGGCCAGTGCGGCGCTCGAGGCCGAGGAGTTCGCGGCGGCCGGCCGCGCCCTGGCGGGCCTGCGGCAGCCGGTCGATGCGTTCTTCGATGGCGTTACGGTCAACGCGGAGGCCGCCGAGCTCCGCGCCAACCGGCTTCGGATTCTCGCGGGAATTCGCGGCGAACTGGATATCCTGGCGGACTTTTCGAGAATCGAGGGGTAGGGCGGACGATGGCCACAGCGAAAGCGAAACGGGCAATGGCGCGAACCAACAAGGCCACGGCGGCGAAGCTCAAGCGCTCGGCCAAGGCGGTGAAATCGGCGCGGTCGGCCAAGACCGCGAACCGGCGCAAATGGGTCTATAGCTTCGGCGACGGCGCCGCCGACGGCAGTGCCGCGATGCGCGAATTGCTCGGCGGCAAGGGCGCGAACCTCGCGGAGATGTCGCGCCTCGGCCTGCCCGTTCCGCCCGGCTTCACCATCACCACCGAAGTCTGCACCTGGTTCTACGACAAGGGTCGAAGCTATCCGCAGGATCTCGCCAACCAGGTCGAAGCCGGGCTCGCGCGCGTCGAGCGCATCGTCGGCGCCAAGTTCGGCGACGCCGAAAACCCCCTCCTGGTCTCGGTCCGATCCGGCGCGCCGGCGTCGATGCCGGGCATGATGGACACCGTCCTCAACCTCGGCCTCAACGACGAGACCGTGCAGGGCTTGGCCCGCCTCGCCAACGACGAACGCTTCGCCTACGACAGCTATCGCCGCTTCATCCAAATGTATTCCGACGTCGTGCTCGGGGTGCCGCACGAGAATTTCGAGGAAATCATCGAAACCGCCAAGGACGAGCGCGGCCTTACCCTCGACACCGAGCTCACCGCGGAAGACTGGCGTCAGGTCATCGTGCGCTACCACGAGATGGTCAAGGCCGAGACCCGCCATCCCTTCCCGCAGGATGCGTCCGCCCAGCTCTGGGGCGCGATTGGCGCCGTCTTCGGTTCGTGGATGAACGACCGTGCCTTGAGCTACCGCGCGCTCAACCACATCCCCGAGCACTGGGGCACGGCGGTCAACGTCCAGGCCATGGTGTTCGGCAACATGGGCGAGACCTCGGCCACTGGCGTCGCCTTCACCCGCAATCCGGCAACCGGCGAGCCGCGCCTGTTCGGCGAATATCTGGTGAACGCGCAAGGCGAGGACGTGGTCGCCGGCATTCGCACGCCGCAGCATCTGACACGGGCGAACAAGGAAGCCTCGGGCGATCCGCAGCCGGCAATGGAAGAGCTGATGCCGGCGGCCTTCGCCGAGCTCACCCGCATCCAGAAGCGGCTCGAACAGCACTACCGCGACATGCAGGACATCGAGTTCACCATCCAGAAGGGCAAGCTCTGGATGCTGCAGACGCGCACCGGCAAGCGCACCGCCCGGGCCGCGATCCGCATCGCCGTCGACATGGTGGCGGAGCGCATGATCAGCCCGCGCGAGGCGATCATGCGCATCGACCCGACGTCCCTCGACCAACTCCTGCACCCGACCCCCGACCCGAAGGCGCCGCGCGACGTCATCGCCCGCGGCCTCGCCGCCTCGCCCGGCGCGGTCAGCGGCAAGGTGGTGTTCCATCCCGAGCAGGCGGTGGCCCTGGCGCAACGCGGCGAAGCCGCGATCCTAGTGCGCATCGAAACTTCGCCCGAAGACATCCGCGGCATGCACGCGGCCAAGGGCATTCTCACCGCCCGCGGCGGCACCACGAGCCATGCCGCGGTGGTGGCGCGCGGCATGGGGCGGCCCTGCGTCTCGGGCGCGAGCCAACTTCGCATCGACTACGCCGGCAATCGCATGACCGCCGGCCACCATACGGTCGCGGCCGGAGACATCGTCACCATCGACGGCTCGACCGGCGAGGTCATCCTCGGCACCGTGCCGACGGTCGAGCCCGAGCTGTCCGGCGATTTCGCCAAGCTGATGCGTTGGGCCGACCAGGTGCGCAGGCTTCAGGTCTGGGCCAACGCGGAGACGCCACGCGACGCCGAGACGGCGCGCGATTTCGGCGCCGAGGGCATCGGCCTGACCCGCACCGAGCATATGTTCTTCGAAGCCGACCGCATCGCCGCCGTACGCGAGATGATCCTGGCCAACGACCGCAGCGCGCGCGAGGCGGCGCTGGCCAAGCTCCTGCCCATGCAGCGCCAGGATTTCGTCGCCCTGTTCCGCATCATGGAAAGTCGGCCGGTGACGATCCGCCTGCTCGACCCGCCGCTGCACGAATTCCTGCCGAAGACCGAGGAGGATCTCCTCGCGGTGGCCCGGGCGACCGAAGTCTCGGTGGACATGCTTCGCGCGCGCGCGGCCGAGCTTGAAGAGGTCAATCCCATGCTCGGGCACCGCGGCTGCCGTCTCGGCATCAGTTTCCCCGAAATTTACATGATGCAGGCGCGGGCAATCTTCGAGGCTGCCCTCCTCGTCGGCCGCGAGACCAAGCGCGCCGTCGTGCCCGAGATCATGTGGCCACGGATGGCGACCAAGGCCGAATTCGACCTTCTCAGCGAGCGCATCGCCGAGGTCGCCGCCGAGGTCAAGGCGGAGACGACGGCGCCGGTGCGCTATCGCCTCGGCACCATGATCGAATTGCCGCGGGCGGCCCTAATGGCCGGTGAGATCGCCACCGGCGCCGAATTCTTCAGCTTCGGCACCAACGACCTGACGCAAACCACCTTCGGGCTGAGCCGCGACGATTCCGCGAGCTTCCTCGAAACCTATCTGCGCCAGGCTCTTTTGCCACAGGATCCATTCGTCAGCCTGGATCAGAGCGGCGTCGGCGAGCTGATCCGCATCGCCGCCGCGCGCGGCCGGGCCACGCGTCCCGACATCAAGCTCGGCATCTGCGGCGAGCACGGTGGCGATCCGGCCTCGATCGCCTTCTGCCACGACATCGGCCTGAACTACGTCTCCTGCTCGCCCTATCGCGTGCCGATCGCCCGCCTCGCGGCGGCCCAAGCCGCCATCGCCGACGAAAAGCCGGCGGCGAAGACGGCTGTGGCGAAGACGGCTGTGGCGAAGAAGGCGGCGGCCCGCAAGGCGACGGCGAAGGCCCAACCTGCCCGCAAGATGGCGGCAAAAGCCAAACCGGCCGGAAAATCCGCCAAGAAATCGCCGCCGGCAAAGACAGCGACCAAGGCGGCGGCGAAAAAAGTCGCCAAGACCGCGAAGGCGGTCAAGCCGGCCAAGGCGACAATGCCGGCGAAGCCCGCAAAGGCGCCCAAGGGCCGGGCGAAAAAGACCCCGGCCCGGCGTCGCAAGTAACGGCCCCGAGGCAAGTCGGAAAAGCAAGCGGAGACCGGGCCGTGTCGCGGACGGCGCCGCGGCTACCAGCGCGCCGGCAGCGTCTTCAAGCCGCGCAGCGCGAAGGTCGGCCGCCATTCCGGCCGCTCGATGTTGTCGAGCTGAAGATCGGGCAGCCGGCGGAGAAGGGTCTCGAGCGCGATCTCGCCCTCGAGGCGCGCGAGTTGCGCGCCGAGGCAGCGATGAATGCCGCCGCCAAAGGAAATCACGCGCTCGCCGTGGCGGCCGATGTCGAGACGATCCGGATCGGGATAGACGGCGGGATCGCGGTTGGCGGCGCCGATCAGAACGATCACCGAATCGCCGGCGCGAAGCTGCGCGCCGTCCAGCTCGGTATCGACCAGGACCGAGCGACCGGTCATTTGCACCGACGAATCGTAGCGCAGCAATTCCTCGATCGCGTCAGGCATCATCTCCGGATGGCGCTTTAGCCGCTCAAGCTCGCCCGGATTGCGGTGCAGCGCCAAAAGCCCGTTGCCGATGAGGTTGACCGTCGTCTCGTGTCCGGCTCCGAACAGCAGGATGATGTTGGAGATCAACTCGGCCTCGCTCAGCTTCTGTCCGGCATCTTCCGCCTGCACCAGCATCGTGGTGAGGTCGTCGCCCGGCCGGCGGCGCCGCAGCTCGAACAGGCGCCGGAAGTAGTCGCTGAGAAACGCGGTCTGCGTATTGCAGAAATCCAGTTCCTGGCGCGTCAGCGGAACGGGATCGAGAAGCCGCCCCGAAATATGCGATTGGGCGATGAACTGTTCGCGCTCGTCCGGCGGGATGCCGAGCATGTCGCAAATCACCGTGACGGGAAGCGGAAAGGCGAAGTCCTGGATGACGTCCATGCGACCGTTCGCCGCCGACGCATCGATCAGCTGGTCGACGATTTCCTGGATGCGCCCGCGCATCGCCTCGATGCGGCGCGCCGTGAACGCCTTGGCCACGAGGCCGCGCAAGCGCGTATGGTCGGGCGGATCGAGCACCAGCATCTGGCGGCTCATCATCTCGTAGACCGGCTCGGCGAGCCCCTTGTCGCCGAGCCGCCGGGTCACCCGGCCGATGAAGTTCTTGCCGAAGCGCCGGTCGCGAAGGACCAAGTCGACGTCACGATGGCGGGTCATCACCCAGCAATCGAGCGGCGAGCGGTGAATAGGGTCTTCGCCACGCAACCGGTGATAGGCGGG
>JAJYTL010000089.1 GCA_021793055.1 Pseudomonadota bacterium | reverse complement strand
TGGTTCGCCTTGCCGTCCTTATAGGGCACCATGCGCACCACCCGATCGCCCTGCATTTCGGCCTTGAAAGCGCAGCCGACGCCGCAATAGGCGCAGGTGGTGACTTCGGAATGATCGGGCAGGCCTTGCTCGATCACCGAGTTCTCCACCAGGGCCGAGGTCGGGCAGGCCTGGACGCAAGCGCCGCAGGAAACGCATTCCGATTGCGGGAAGCCCTCGTCCATGCCGGCGACGACGCGCGATTCGAAGCCGCGGCCCTCGATGGCGAGCGCGAAGGTGCCCTGCACCTCCTCGCAGGCCCTGACGCAGCGCGAGCAGACGATGCAGCGCGACGGGTCGAAGGTGAAATAGGGATTGCTGTCGTCCTTCGGCGCCGCGAGGTGTGTGGTCACGTCCTCGGGATAGCGGATCTCGCGCAGGCCGACGGTGCCGGCCATGCGCAGGAGCTCGTTCTCGTTCTGCTTCGGGTCGGAAAGCCAGTCGCGCGGATAGTCGGAGGCGTAGAGCTCCATCACGCCCTTCCTGAGCGCCTGCAGGCGTTCCGACTGGGTGTGCACCACCATGCCCGGCGCCACCGGCGTGGTGCAGGAGGCGGGTGTTCCCGCGCGGCCCTCGATCTCCACCAGGCAGAGCCGACAGGAGCCGAAGGCGTCGAGCGAATCGGTGGCGCAGAGCTTCGGAATCTGGGTGCCGGCTAGCGCCGCCGCGCGGATGATCGAAGTGCCTTCGGGAACGGTGACGCTCAGGCCGTCGATGGTCAGCGTGACCTCGGTATCGGAATTGGCGGCCGGCGTGCCGTAATCGGTTTCGTGGATCAGAGTCATGATGCTTGATCCTTCCTGTTCGCTATTCCGCGGCGAGCCCCGAGGGGGCGCGGCGGAAATCTTCGGGGAAATGGTTGAGCGCGCTCATCACCGGATAGGGCGTGAAGCCGCCGAGGGCGCAGAGCGAGCCGAACTTCAGGGTCTGGCAGAGGTCCTTGAGGAGGGTCATGTTCTCCTCACGGCGCTCGCCTTTGACGATGCGGTCGATGACCTCCATGCCGCGCGTCGAGCCGACCCGGCAAGGCGTGCATTTGCCACACGACTCGAAGGCGCAGAATTTCATCGCGAAGCGCGCTTGATGCGCCATGTCGACGGTATCGTCGAACACCACCAGGCCGCCGTGGCCGATCAGCCCATCGCGCTGGGCGAATGCCTCGTAGTCATAGGGCGTGTCGAACAGGGCGCGGGGAAAATAGGCGCCGAGCGGCCCGCCGGCCTGCACCGCGCGTACCGGCCGGCCGCTGGCCGTGCCGCCGCCGATGTCGTCGACGATCTCGCCGAGGGTAAGGCCGAAGGCGGCCTCGAAAACGCCGCCGAACTTGACGTTGCCGGCGAGCTGGATCGGCATCGTGCCGCGCGAGCGGCCCATGCCGAAATCGGCGTATGCCTTGGCGCCCTCGGCCAGGATCACCGGCACGCTGGCGAGCGAGATCAGGTTGTTGATCACCGTCGGCTTGCCGAACAGGCCGTGATGGGCGGGGAGCGGCGGCTTGGCGCGGACTAGGCCGCGCTTGCCCTCGATGCTATCCAGCATCGAGGTCTCCTCGCCGCAGACGTAGGCGCCGGCGCCGCTCCGGACCTCGATGTCGAAGTCGTGTCCGCTGCCGGCGATATTGCGGCCCAAGATTCCGGCGGCGCGGGCGAGGCGAAGCGCCTCAGTCATGGTGCGGATGGCGTGCGGATATTCGGAGCGGATGTAGACAAAGCCCTGGTTCGCCCCGGTCGCGATGGCGGCGATGGCCATGCCCTCGATCAGGCAGAACGGATCGCCTTCCATGATCATGCGGTCGGCGAAGGTGCCGCTGTCGCCTTCATCAGCGTTGCAGACGACATATTTCGGCGCGCCCGCGGCCTCGCGCACGGTCTTCCATTTGATCCCGGTCGGGAAGCCGGCACCGCCGCGGCCGCGCAGGCCGGAGCGGATCACTTCCTCCACCGTTTCCGCCGGGCCGAGCTTCAGCGCGCGCTCAAGCCCCTTCAGGCCGCCTTGGGCGCGATAGGCGTCGAGCGACAACGGATCGACGATGCCGCAGCGAGCGAACGTAAGGCGGGTCTGGCGCGCCAGATAGGGAATCTTCTCGACCGGCCCGAGATGCAGGGCATGCGCCTTGCCATCGAGAAAACCGGCGTCGAAAAGGCCCGGCACGTCGGCGGCACTCGCTGGGCCATAGCCGACGCGGCCCCGGGCGGTCGCGACCTCGACCAGCGGTTCGAGCCAGAACAGCCCGCGCGAGCCGGTGCGAACGAGCTTGACCGGAAGATTGCGCCGCGCCGCCTCGGCGGCGATGGCACGGGCGACCTCTTCGGCGCCGACCGCAAGCGCGGCGGCGTCGCGGGGAACGAAGACCTCGATCGCGCCGCTCATGCTTGCCGCGCCTCCTCAGCGAGCGCCGCGAGCTTGGTCCCGTCCAGACGGCCGACAACCCGGTCGTCGTCGAGGATCGCGCTCGGCGCGGTGGCGCAAAGTCCGAGGCAATAAACCGGCTCGACCGTCAGTGCGCCTTCCTTGGTGGTGCCGCCCCAATCGAGACCAAGCTTTTTCAGTAGGTCCGCGGCCAAGCGCTCGCCGCCCATCGACTGGCAAGCCTCGGCCTGGCAGAGCTTCAGCACATGGCGGCCGGCCGGCTGCTCGCGGAAATCGTGGTAGAAGCTAACCACGCCATGAATCTCGGCGCGACTGAGATTAAGCGCCTCGGCGATCATCACCATCGCCTCGCGCGGGATATGGCGGAACGCTGCTTGAATATCGTGAAGAATAGGCAACAAGGCGCCCGGCTCGTCGCGATGGGCGGCGATGATCTCTGCCGTTCGCTCTTTGTCCCAATGCCCTGGATTTGCCATAAGGTCTTGCAACTCCTGCCTGAACTGGTTCCGTCGCCGTTGGCCCCCGGAACTGCCGCCATTTCGCGTTGTCATTGATGAGGTTGGTCGGAATAATAGGAAGTTAGCCCTGGCTTGCCTAGAACAAATCCAAGATCATGCTCGATAATGGCGAACGGGGCCGTGCGATTGCCCCCGGCTTCGAGAAATCACGGCTGATTGACGCTCATCTTGCCACGCTATAGTGAACGCAATACAGCTCTTTGCCCGTTCGCTATCCGGACTCCGTTAAAACCATGAGGAGAGTATGGCTTCCTACGACTACGATTTCTTCGTTATCGGCGCGGGCTCGGGCGGCGTCCGCGCCAGCCGCGTCGCGGCCGGGCTTGGTGCCCGCGTCGGCATCGCCGAGGATTCGCGCATCGGCGGCACTTGCGTCATCCGCGGCTGCATCCCGAAGAAGCTTCTGGTCTATGCCGCGGCCTTTGCCGAGGAATTCGACGATTCGCAAGGCTTCGGCTGGGATCTCGGGGCCAAGGCGTTTTCCTGGCCGAAGCTGATCGCCGCCAAGGATCGCGAGATCGATCGGCTGAATGGCATCTATATCCGGCTGCTCAAGGGCTCCGGTGTCGACATTGTCGAAGCCCGCGCCGAATTCGAGGACGCCCACACGCTTCGCGTCGGCGATCGCCGGGTCAGCGCGAAATACATCCTTGTCGCGACCGGCGGCCGGCCGAGCCTGCCGGAAATCCCCGGCATCGAGCATGCCATCACCTCCAACGAGGCGCTCGACCTGCCGATGCTGCCGCGCCGCGTCGCGATCGTCGGCGGCGGCTATATTGCGGCCGAATTCGCCGGTATTTTCCACGGCCTCGGCGCCGCGACCACGATAATCTACCGCGGCCCGCAGATCCTGCGCGGCTTCGACGACGACGTCCGCGCCCATCTCGGCGCCGCCTTGATCAAAAAGGGCGTCGATCTTCGCCTCAACGCCGAGGTCGCAGCCATCCGCCGCGAGTCCTCGGGCGCGCTCCGCGTCGAGCTTGCCGACGGTGGCTCGTTCGCTTGCGACCGGATCATGTATGCCACCGGGCGGGCGCCCAACACGGCGGCGCTCGGGCTTGATCGCGTCGGTATCGCGACCGATGCCGCGGGCCGCGTCGAGGTCGATCGATTCGGCCAAACCAACCTGCCGCACGTCTACGCCGTCGGCGACGTCATTTCCGGGCCGGCCTTGACCCCGGTCGCGATTCGCGAGGGGCAGGCGGTGGCGACGACGCTCTTCGCCGGCCGGCCGAGCGCCTTCGATCTCGAGGCCATTCCGACCGCGGTCTTCAGCCTGCCGCCGGTCGCCGCAGTGGGCCTGAGCGAGCAGGAAGCACGGCGACGGTTCGCCGCCCTCGACATCTACAAGACCAGCTTCCGGCCGTTGAAATACACGCTCTCCGGCCGCGACGAGCCGACCTTCATGAAGCTTGTCGTCGATGCCGCGAGCGATCGGGTGCTCGGCGCCCACATGGTCGGGCCGGACGCGGCCGAGATCATCCAGGGCCTCGCCATCCCGATCAAGATGGGCGTGACCAAGGCGGCCTTCGATGCCACCGTCGGCCTTCATCCGACCGCGGCGGAGGAATTCGTCACCTTGCGCGAGAAATGGCGCCCGCCGGCGGAAGCGGCGGAGTAGGGCTCAAGGCAAGCGTTTCGGGAAAAGCGGCGGGACAAATCACCAACCCTGGGGAGCCCCCAGGGTGTAGGTCCGGCGGGGTCCAGGCCGGGGCGGCCCGGAGGAAACAGAGCCGGGGCGGCCGAAGCCGCCCCGGTGGTTTGGCTTAGACGGCCTTGAGGTCGACCGCTGAAACCTTGCCCTGCTGGCCGCGCTCGAGCGTGAAGCTCAGCTTCTGGCCTTCCTGCAGGCTACCGAGACCAGCGCGCTCGACGGCCGAGATGTGAACGAACACATCCTTGGCGCCGTCGTCGGGCTGAATGAAACCATAACCCTTGGTCGGGTTGAACCATTTAACAGTACCGGTGGACATCCGTCCCTCCATGAACGAGATACCGCCGCGCGGATGCGCTGCGGGTCAAATGCGGAATTTGGATGGGACCGGGTCAAACTCGGTAGAGTAGAACGACAGGGCCGACCCAAGGTCGATTGACCGGAGAAAAATGGGAGTATCCGGGGGTAAAGTCAATGGCATTGGCGAGGGGGCATCGGCGGGGGGCATCGGCGAGGTCGCCGAATGCTCGCCCGGGCGCGCGAGGCGGTTCTCCCTGCCTTAGTCCGGTGCCCCCATGCTGCGGAGCGTCGCCGCCACCGCGTCGTCGAGCGGGGTATGCGGCTCTTTGCCGATCAGCGCCACGAGCTTGGTATTGTCGAGGCGAAGCGGCACCTGCCAGAGGTAGCGCATCTCGACCAACTCGCGCATGAGGGGCACGAACGGCGCCGCGAGATAGACGTCGAACCAAGGGAAGCGGCGGATCGCAAGATCCGGCTTGCCGGTGACGCGGCGCACGGCGGCGGCGATCTCGACCCCGGGCTCGATCCAATGGCCGCCGAAATGAAACACGTCGAAGGCGGGCAGGGTGCGCTCCAGCGCTGCGAGGCGGGCGATGGTTTGCGCCAGATTTCCGGCAGATAGGCCCTGGCGTGGCCGACGGCGCGCCGGCCGGGATAGATCACCGCGCGGACCGGCCGGCCCGGCTTCACCATCGCGGCGCGGAACCAGGAATTCGCGGTATCGCCGAGGAAGTCGCCGGCGCGCACGATCAGCGAGCGTGCGCCGTCCGCGGCGCCGGCGGCGAGGAGGCGTTCCATCTCGAGGCGCACCGCGCCCTTCCGCGTTGTCGGGTGCTGCGGCGCGGTTTCGCCGATCAGGGTCCCGGCGTCGGGCCCGAAATTATATACATTGCCGGGAAAGATCAGCCGCGCGCCCGAAGCCCTGGCGGCGGCGAGGGCATTTCGCAGCATCGGCAGCGCGAGCGCGCGCCAGCGCCGGTAGCCGGGCGGGTTGGCGCCATGAAAAATGATCTGGGCGCCCTTCGCGGCGGCGGTGACATCGGCCGCGCGCAGGGCGTCGCCCTTGATCCATTCAATGGCGGCGAAACCGCCCCCGGCCCGGGCCCGCTCGGGGTCGCGATGGAGGGCTCGGACCCGCCAGCCCTCGGCCTGGAGCGCGGCGGTGACGGCGCGGCCGATGCCGCCGGTCGGGCCGATGACGAGCGCCGTTCGGCCGCTGGTCGTCGTTGCCTCGGGCATAGGGTTGCACCTTCGGTTGCAGCGCTCGACGGCCGCTCGGGAATCGCCTCCACTCTAACCGAGATAGGCCGCATTGTGGGCCAACTTCGTGGGGTCGGCGATGGGATACATCACCTTGGTCTCGCGCCGTCGCGGCGCGGCGACAAAATGGGGGGCGCGATGATTAGAGCCTTGGGCCGCGTGGCGGCGACAATGAGTCTCCTGCTTCTGATCGCATGGCCGGTTCCGGGGTCGGCACGCACGTCGTGGCAAGCGGTCCGTTCGAACGCGGACAATTTCGCGGCCATGTTTCCGGGGCGGCCGTGCTTCAGCGCGAAGCCGGTGAACGGCACGCGCGCGATGCAGGATTCCTGGGCCTTCAATATCGGCGATCGCGAGAGCTACCAGCTGGCGGTCATTTCCTATCCGCCGGGGACCCTGCCGACGGTACCGACCGTTGCCTATTATATTATAGGAGGCCCTGCAACGCCTATGCGAATGGCAGTAAGGCGCGATTGCGGAACCAGCACGCGACGACGATTTCAGGACACCCGGCGGTGGAGGCGATTTTCGACGACGCCACCGGCGCCGATCTGCACCATCTCGTCGATGCCGTGGTGGTGGGCTCGCGGCTCTATATGATCGTCTCGGCCGGCCCGCGCGGCCATGAGGCATCGAGCGCCGCGCTGCGCTTTCGCAACTCCTTCTGGCTGATTCGGCAATAGGGCGCGTTCCCCCGGTTCAGTCGCCGGTGTACTTCGGCTCGCGGCGCTCGAAGAAGGCGGCCACAGCCTCGGCGTGGTCGGCCGAGCTTTGCGCCAGCAGATACTGGTCGCGATCGAGCGCCGATGCCGCCTTCGCCAGGGCGTTCGCGTAGGCATTGATGCCGGCCTTGCACATACGCACCTGAACCGGCGGCATGGCGGCGACGCGCTCGGCCATGCGCAGCGCCGCGTCGAGGACGCGGCCGGCGGGCGCGATCTCGTCGGCGAGGCCCCAGGTCAAGGCCGTCGCGGCCGGCACCCGTTCCGCCATGATGACGATCCGCTTCGCCCGCGCCGGGCCGACCAGATTGGCGATGCGCGGCACCGAGCCCCAGCTCATGTTCATGCCGCGCTCGATCTCGGGCACGTAGAACGTCGCGGTCTCACCAATGACGCGAAGATCGCAGGCGACGGACAAGGCGGCGCCGCCGCCGACGCACCAGCCCTCGATGGCGACGAGGGTCAAGGGTTCGAGGTCTTCCCAGGTCTGGCACATGCGCGGCCCGGCGGCGAGCAACCGGCGGCGTTCCGCGAGGCTCCGGGCGCGAACCCGGGCGCCGTCCTTGAGATTGAAACCGAGGGTAAAGAGATCGGCGCGGCCGGTGAGAACCACCGCCGAAACCTCGCTGTCGCGCTCGAAGGCGCGGGCGGCTTCGGTCAATTCCTCCATCACCGCGAGCGAGAGCGCGTTCGCCTTGTCGCCCGCATCGAAGCGGACGATCGCGACACGGCCCCGCTTCTCGATCGTTACGAGTTTCTCCGTCATCGGCAGCTCCTCTCGAACCTCGGCTGGTGGATGCCGTCAGGTAACCTTTTGGCACCGATTTTGGCTATGTGGAATTTGGCCACGTGACATTTCGCCGGCCGGAACGGCGGCGGCCAAAACGCGGCCGGCCGAACGTGCCCGCGCGGCTACAGCCCGGACCGATAGCCCTCGGCGACGCGCTCGTCGATCTCTGCCGCGAGATCAGCGGCGCCGCCCGTTGTCTGGGCGATGATGCGGCCGAAAGAAATCCGCATCGCTTCGGGCCAGCCGCCCGGTTGCCACAGTCCGGCGCGCAACACCGCGCGGGCGCAGTGGAAATAGGCCCGGGTGACGGCCACGCGAATGACCAGCTTGGCGGCGGCGCCGCGGGGGCAAGGCGTTCGCAGAGCGCCGGGTCGTCGTGAATCGTCGCCCGGCCGCCGACGCGCAAGGTCTCGCCAGTCGCCGGTCTGAGAAAGATCAGCCCGACCTCGGGATCGCACAGGATGTTGGTGAGGCCGAAGGCGAGATTGTTGCCGGGCCGATCCGGCAGCAGCAGCGTGCGATCGTCCTCGATCGCGACGAAGCCCGGCCGGTCGCCCTTGGGGCTGATCTCAAGTGAGCCGTCGGCGTTTTTCGTCGCCAGCAGCAAAAACGGACTGGCCGTGATAAAGGCGCGGGCTTGATCGTCCAGCGCGTTGCGTACCTTGGCCTTGGTCAAAGGGTTCGGTTCAGCCAATTTCGCGCGAAGCTGCTCGATGGTCGTGATCTGCGCCATGGCGTTTCCCTTCCGGCCTTTCGAAAGAGGCCAGTGTAGCATTTTTGGGCGGCGATTTAGCCGCGGCTGTCCGCGCCGCTCGCCCCGATCTCGTCCGGGTTGTCGCCATGCGCCGAAATGGCGTCGACGAAAATTTGGCCGAAATCGCGCAGTTTCGACGTGCCGACGCCGCTGACCGTGGCAAATTCCTGCAGGCTGCGCGGCGCGCGACGCGCCATGTCCGCAAGCGTCTTGTCAGAAAAGATCAGATAGGCCGGCACCTGCCGTTGCACCGCCAAGCTCAGCCGAAGCCGTTTCAGGGCCGCGAGAAGTGCGGCTTCCGCCGCCGTGACGGTGCCGGATGGCGCGACCGCCCCGCCCTTGCGATTGCCGCGGGTGGCATTTTGGCGATACATAAATCGCTTCTCGCCGCGCAGCAGGGCATGGCCGTCGGCGGCAAGGCTAAGCCCGCCGTAGCCGCCGACGTCGTGATCGAGGAAGCGACTGGTCACAAGCTGGCTGATCAGCGCGCGCCACTCTTCCTTCTTGCGTCCGGCCCCGGCGCCGAAGGCCGGGAGCCGGTCATGGCCGTTGACGGCGATCTTTTCGGTCTCGGCGCCGCGCAGCACGTCGACGATATGCGCCGCGCCATAGCGCTCGCCGGTGCGCCGTACGAGGTCGAGAATCTGCCGCGCTTCCGCCGTTCCGTCCTGCAGCGCGACCGGGTCCAAACAGACGTCGCAATTGCCGCAGGCGGATGCGGCTTCCCCGAAATAGCCGAGCAAGGTGCGGCGGCGACAGGACGAGGCCTCGCAATAGCCGACAAGCGCGGCCAGGCGCTGATGCTCGCGCCGCTTGCGCTCGTCGCTCGAATCTTCCCGCTCGATGAACAGGCGGCGCATGCGAATGTCGCCGGGGCCGAACAGCATGTGCGCTTCCGCCGGCTCGCCGTCGCGGCCGGCGCGGCCGATCTCCTGATAGTAGCTCTCAAGGCTCGCCGGCAGGTCGGCATGGAAGACATAGCGCACGTCGGATTTGTCGATCCCCATGCCGAAGGCGATCGTCGCCACCATCACGGTATAAGGCTCGGTCATGAAGGCGTTCTGGTTGGCCTCGCGCGCGTCTTTGCTCATGCCGGCGTGATAGGCCAACGCCTTGACGCCTTGCGCCGCGAGCAGCGCCGCCGTTTCCTCGGTCTTCTTGCGCGACAGGCAATAGATGATGCCGCTTTGCCCGGCGTGCGCCTTGACGAAGGAGAGGAGCTGTTGCCGCCACGCCCGCTTCGGCGCCACGGTCAGCTTGATGTTCGGGCGATCGAATCCGAGCACGATTTCTTCGACCTCGCCGCCGAACAGCCGCGACACGATGTCGTTCCGCGTGCTCTCGTCTGCCGTCGCCGTCAGCGCCATGATGGGGACGCCGCGAAACGCCTCGCGGAGCTGCGACAGCGCTTCATAGTCGGGGCGGAACGCCGGCCCCCATTGCGAGATGCAATGCGCCTCGTCGACGGCGATCAGCCGCACGGGAAGCTTGCCGAGCGCGGCCAGCATCGGCGCCGTCATCAGCCGCTCCGGCGACAGGTAGAGGAGCCGCGTCTCGCCCGCCGCGGCGCGCCGCCAGGCGGCGACGTTTTCCGCTCGGTCGCGCGACGAGTTGATGGTGTCGGCGCTAATGCCGGCAAGCTGTAGCGCCGCCACCTGGTCCTGCATCAGCGCCACCAGCGGCGATACCACGATGGTGAGGCCGCCCAAGGCCAGCGCCGGCACTTGAAAGCATAGCGACTTGCCCGAGCCGGTGGGCATGACCGAGAGCACGTTGCGCCCGCCGAGCACGGCGTCGATCGCCGCCTCCTGGCCGGGACGGAAGCCATCGAAGCCGAACACGTCGCGCAGGATTTGCCGCTTCGGGGCAACCGACGGGAAGTTCATGTCAAGGCGACTCGTATCGCTCACTTTGCCTGCGCCTATTTAGCCCGCCTGCCGCAGGATTTCGATTCAATAGCGCCGTGGGGCGAGATTTGCGCCGCCCGGTTGAGCGGCCGGCCTCGGCATTCGAGACGGTCCCGGTTTGTGTTAAGATGACGACCTTGTCGTTGAAAAGGAGAGGCAGCGCATGGCCATGCCTTCTGCGGAGCCTTCGATGGTGCGGCCGCAAACCGAGCGGCTACAAACGGGATCGGGGTTGGCCGAGGCCGACGACGCCTTGGCCGGGGCGGAAAG
>JAJYTL010000088.1 GCA_021793055.1 Pseudomonadota bacterium | reverse complement strand
GCACCATCACGTCGTGCCCCAAATCAAGCCTGCCTCAAGGCGAGGGCGACCTTATAGCCCCTCTCCTCAAACCCCACAAGCCCTCTTACAAAGAAAAATTCGACCGCCGTTATCGGGGTTCAAACCGCACCAGATCCGGGAGGAAATCCAAGGCCTTCACACCACCCCTCGTGCCCGCAGCGCGGCGATCGCCGCCGCCCCATAGCCGAGCTCGGCGAGGATCGTTTCGGTATGCTCACCCAGCATCGGCGCGCGGGCATGAAGGCCTCCCGGCGTCGCCGACAACTTGACCTGGCTCTCGACGATCGGCGCCTCGCCGTCGAGCCCGGGAAAGGCCATCGGGCGCAACATGCCGAGCGCCGCGACATGCGGATCGTCGAGAATCTCCTGCTGCATATACACCGGACCGGCCGGAATGCGCGCTTCCTCCAAGGCCGCGAGCGCCGCCGCCGAGGTGCGCGCTGCGCACCATTGCGCCATCCGGGCGCTGATGATTTCGCCGTGATCGCCGCGCGAGATATCGTCCTTGAAACGCGGATCGCTCAACCAGTGATCCTCGCCGATCAGCTTGACCCAGCGGCGAAAGAGCGGCTGGCCGATGACCTGCACCATGATCCAGCCATCCGCAGTCTTGAGGATGTCGGCCGGGGCCGAGGTTTGGCCGCGGTTCGCGGTCGGCACCCGGTTGATCTGGGTCAGCGCCTGTTCGATCAGAAGCGAATTGGTGAAGGTCATGGCGGTGCGGAGCAACGTGCCTTCCACCATCTGGCCTTGACCGGTGTCGCGCCGCGACATCAGCGCCGCGAGCGTGCCAAAGGCGCTCGCGAGCGCGGTGCCGAAATCGACCCAAGGCGCGAACGAGCGCCGCGGCCCGCTTTCGTCGCCCGACATATAGGCCGAGCCCGACATCGCCTGGCCGACGCCATCGAACCCGACCTTGTGGCTATAGGGTCCGCCGGCACCGAAGGCCGAGACCGTGGTCAGTATGATGTCGGGCTTGCTCGCCTTCAGGCTGTCGTAATCGAGTCCCATCGCCTTCAACGTCGGCGGCGGCAGGTTGGCGACCACCACGTCGGCGGTGGCGACCAGCTTGCGCACGATTTCGCGGCCCTCCTCGGTCATCGGGTCGAGCGTGAGCGAACGCTTGTTCCGGTTCATTTGCAGAAACAGGCCGCCCTCGCCGGTTTCGGCGAGCGGCACCAGATAGCGGTCCTCGCTGCCCTCGATCTTTTCGACGCGGATCACGTCGGCGCCGAAATCGCCGAGCAGGGTCGCGCAATAGGGGCCGGCGATATAGCGGCCGAAATCCAACACCCGAACGCCGGCAAGAACTCCGTTCATCATCTCATCCCTATCTGGAGCAAAATCGAAACGCGATGGTCGGCGCCGCCGGCGCGATCAAATCGTGATACCGCCGTCGATCGCCCAAGCCTGGCCGGTAACGAAACGGCTCTCGTCGCTGGAGAGATAGACGCAGAGCGCCGCCACCTCCTCCGCCGTGCCGAAACGACCCATCGGCTGGCGGGCGATGAAATCGCGGCGCGCCTTCTCGGCATCAGGAAATGCCTTGATGCGCTCGTCCAAGGACGGCGTCTCCACGGTCCCCGGACAAATCGCGTTGCAGCGGATGCCCTTGGTCACGAAATCGGCCGCGACCGATTTGGTCAGGCCGATCACCGCAGCTTTGGTCGCGCCGTAGACGAAGCGGTTGGGAAAGCCCTTCATGCTCGAGCAAACGGACGCCATGTTGAGGATGCTGCCGCCGCCCTTTTCGAGCATCGCCGGCAGAAACGCCTTGATCGTGCGGAACATGCTGCGGACGTTGAGATCGAAGGCGAAAGCCCATTCCTCCTCGGTCGCGTCCAGGACGCTACCGTGCGGCACAAAGCCCGCGCAATTGAACAGGACGTCGACGGCGCCCGCCGCCTTCGCCGCGGCGGCGATCGCTGCGCCATCCCGCGCATCGAGCTGGCGCAGCGAAACGCCCGCCGTGGCGCCGATATCCTTGAGCTTGTCTTCGTGCAGGTCAGTGGCGATGACGCTGGCGCCTTCTTTGGCGAAGGCGAGCGTTGCAGCCCGCCCCATGCCCTGCGCTGCCGCGGTCACGAAAATTCGTTTGCCTTGCAGCCGCCCGCCCATCACTTCTTCTCCTTCAGCCAAGCTTCGTTGACGCAATTCTGCAGCGTGCCCTCGCGCAAATAGAGCATCGCCGTCTCCATCGCCTTGCGGCGCATGTCCTCGAAGGAAGCCGCGCTATAGAACGCGGCATGGGGCGACAGGATGAGGCGACCCTGAACCCACGGTTCCTCGTCCCGCCAGGCGCGGATCAGGGGATGGCCGACATCGGGCGGTTCGTCGGGCAGGACGTCGAGGCCGGCGGCCGCGATCCTGCCGCTCTTGATGCCGTCATGGATGGCGCCGAGATCGCAAATCGGGCCGCGCGCGGTGTTGATCAGGATCAAGCCGGGCTTCATCGCGGCGACCGCCGCGCTGTCGATCAAGCCGTGGGTTGCCGCCGTCAGCGGCGCATGCAGGCTCACGGCATCGGCCTGGCCGAGAAGATCCTTGAGGCTCCGCACCCGGCGAAAGCCTAAGGCGAGCTCGGTCCCGTTCGGCAGATGGGGATCGAAGAACACCACGTCCATGCCGAAGGCGCGGGCGCGCAACGCCGCCGCGGTGCCGATACGCCCAAGCCCGACAACCCCGAAAACCGCGCCGCGCAAGCGCCGCACCGCAGGCGCGATGGCAAACCGCCAATTGCCGATCGGATCGGCGCGCAGCGCCGAATCATAGGTCACGACGCCGCGCGCCAGGGTCAGCATCATGGCGATGGCATGGTCGGCGACCTCGCTGGTGCCGTAGTCCGGCGTGTTCGACACCGGAATGCCGCGATGGCCGAAGGCGGCGAGATCGATCTTGTCGAAGCCAACCCCGGCCCGCACCACAATGCGGCAATTGCGCGCGAGCTCGGCTGCTCGCTCGGTGATCAGCATCGTGTTGTAGACAACGATGGCATCCGCCTTGGCCCAATCCGCCGGCAAGATATCGTCAACCTTTTCCAACAGGCGAATATCAAGCTCGACGTCGGCCCCGGCCACAGCCTGCTCGATATCCGGCCCGTCGGTGAACCGGGCATCGGGAAACAAGATGCGCATCAACCCCTCCTGAGACAAAAACCGCGCTTCCTACCGCTTTTCCACTCGTCTTCTGTGCGTCAGGCTTAAGCCTGCCCGCCGTCGATGGTGAGGGGATGGTAGACAGGCGGAAGAAGCCCAGCAAGGCCCAAACCCGGCGCCGCCTGCACAACATCGGGGCGCCGAGACGGGCGACGCGACTCGCCAATGCCCATTCGGGCTCCGCCGTGGCGCCACCGGGCGCCGGCATGGCGAGGAACGAAAACCGCCTTATCTCCGCTTGATCTTCGCACTTATCCCCGATATCCCCCGACAGCGATATCAGTTTGCAGTGTCTTCGCGCGGACGGTTGCGGCAATATGACAGTCATGAGTTCAGCCCAGGATATTGTCACCCTCGCGCCCCAAGGCGAGCCGGAGGGTGAACCCGGTTATCGCATCGCGCCGCACAATATCGAGGCGGAGCAGGAGCTGCTTGGCGCCGTACTGGTCAACAACGATGCCGCGACCAAGGTCGCCGCGTTTCTCGCCGCCGAGCATTTCGCCGAACCGGTGCATGGGCGCATCTATCAAGCCGCGCTGCAGCTCATCGAGCAGGGGCTGATCGCGAGCCCGGTCACCCTCAAGACCTATTTCGAGCGCGACGAGGCGCTCGCCACGATCGGCGGCGCCGCCTATCTCGCGCGGCTCGCCGGCGCCGCCACCGCGATCATCAATGCCGAGGACTACGGCCGCCTGATCTACGATTTGGCGCTGCGCCGGCAGTTGATCCAGATCGGCGAGGAAATGGTCAACACGGCCTACGACAGCCGCGTCGACCAGGGCGCCGTCGCGCAGATCGAAGCCTCGGAGCAGCAGCTTTTCGCGCTCGCGGAAAAGGGCCAGTTCGAAGGCGGCTTCCAGTCCTTCGGCGCCTCCATCGGCCAGTCGATCCAGATGATCGACGCCGCCTTCCACCGGGGCGGGCTCTCCGGCGTCTCGACCGGCCTTGCCGATCTCGACAGCAAGCTCGGCGGCCTGCACCGCTCGGACCTCATCATTTTGGCCGGCCGGCCGTCGATGGGAAAGACCGCGCTCGCCACCATGCTCGCCTTCAACGCGGCGAAGCGTCACCTCGACAGCAAGGGCGAGGAAGGCGCCGTGGTCGGCTTCTTCAGTCTCGAAATGTCGGCCGAGCAGCTGGCTACGCGCATTCTCGCCGAACAGACCGAGCTGTCCTCGGCCAAGCTCCGCCGGGGCGAGATCGACGACGACGATTTCGCCAGCAAGCTAGTGCCGGCGAGCCAAATCCTGTCCAAGATTCCGCTCTTTATCGACGACACCGGCGCCCTCAGCGTCTCGGCCTTGCGCACACGGGCGCGGCGCTTGAAGCGCCTGCACGACGTCGGGCTGATCGTCGTCGACTATCTGCAGTTGATGCGGGGGTCAAGTCTTCGCGCCAGCGACAACCGGGTGCAGGAGATTTCCGAGATCACCCAGGCGCTGAAAGCCCTCGCCAAGGACCTCGACGTGCCGATCATCGCGCTGTCGCAGCTGAGCCGCGCGGTCGAGCAGCGCGACGACAAGCGGCCGCAGCTCGCGGATCTGCGCGAATCGGGCGCCATCGAGCAGGACTCCGACGTCGTGATGTTCGTCTACCGAGAGGAATATTATAAGCGCCGCCAGGAGCCGCGGATCGATTCCCCCGAGCATGCGAAGTGGCAGGCGGAGATGGAAAGCATCCACAACATCGCCGAGGTGATCATCGGCAAGCAGCGCCACGGCCCCATCGGCAAGGTGGAACTCTATTTCGAGCCCGAGTTCACCCGCTTTCGCGATCTGATGCCGGAGGAACGGCTTCCGCCGCCGCTTTGATGGCGCCCGCGCCCCATCCCCCCGCCATGCCCGACGCCCAGCCGCTGGCCTCAGGCGGCATTGCCGGCGGCGATTGCCGCTTGATCGTCGACCTCGGCCGCGTCGCGGCCAATTGGCAGCGCCTGCAAAAAGAGGCCGGCGCCGCGACCTGCGCCGCCGTCGTCAAGGCCGATGCCTATGGCCTCGGCATGGCCAATATCGCCCCCGCCCTCGCCGGCGCCGGCTGCACCACCTTTTTCGTCGCCCATCTCGCCGAGGGTCTGGCGCTGCGGCGCATCCTGCCTGCGGCAGAAATCTATCTCCTGCATGGCCTCACGCCGGGCGCCGAGGCGCGCACCGCCGAGGCCCGGCTGATCCCGATCCTGCACCGCCGGGACGATGTCCTGGCCATGGCGCAGTTCGGCCGCCGCGTCGGCCCGGTACCGGTTGGGCTTCAGATCGACACCGGCATGACCCGGCTCGGTCTGGAACCGGCGGCGGCCCTCGGCCTCACGGCGGCAGACGTCGCGGGCCTCGAAATCAAGCTGGTGATGAGCCATCTCGCCTGCGGCGACGAGCCGGAACACGCGAAAAACCCCGAGCAGCGCCAGGCCTTCGCCGCACTGCTGCCGCAGTTACTGCCAACCCTGCCGCGGAAAGCCGCCTCGCTGGCTGCTTCGCACGGCATCTTTCTTGGCCCCGAATATCACTTCGACATGGTCCGCCCAGGCGTCGCGCTTTATGGCGCGAACCCCCATCCCGGGCACCCGAATCCGATGGCCGAAGTCGTCTGTCTGCAAGGAAAAATCCTGCAAATCCGCCACGTTGACAGGCCTCGGACCGTTGGCTATGGTGCCACCCATCATTTGCACGGTCCGACCCGCATCGCCACGGTCTCGATTGGTTACGCCGATGGCTATCCCAGAGCGCTCAGCAACCGCGGTTTCGCCTATCTCGGCACGATGAAAGCGCCGGTAGTGGGACGGGTATCGATGGACCTCTTGACAGTGGATGTTACCGCGCTGCCGGCGGCCGCGACCCTGCCCGGAACCTTTGTCGATGTCATCGGCGGCGGCGCCGATGCCGCCCTCGATCGCGTCGCCGCCATGGTCGACACCGTTCCCCACAATATCCTGACCGGCCTCGGGCGGCGGCCCGAGCGGATTTACCTCGGTTGTACCGAATGACCAATCCCGTCGCTCTGATCGGCCGCATCTTCCTCGATTTCCTGGCCGCGGCGGGCCGGCTCTCGATCTTCGCCTATAACGGCATCCGCTACGCCTTCGTGCCGCCCTACTATCCGCGCGCCATCGGCCGCCAGATGCTGACGATCGGCTATTTTTCCTTGCCCGTCGTGGGGCTGACCGCGCTCTTCACCGGCATGGTTCTGGCGCTGCAGATATATATCGGAAGTTCCCGCTTCAACGCAGAAAGCGCGGTCGCCTCCATCGTCGTCATCGGCATCACGCGCGAACTGGGCCCGGTCTTGGCCGGCTTGATCGTAGCCGGCCGCGTCAGCGCCGCCATGGCCGCCGAGATCGGTACCATGCGGGTGACCGAGCAGATCGACGCCCTCATCACCCTCTCGACCAACCCGTTCAAATACCTGATGGCGCCGCGGCTCATCGCCGGCGTCACCATGCTGCCGCTACTGGTCGCCGTCGCCGACGTGATCGGCGTCTTCGGCGGCTATCTCGTCGGCACCCGGACCTTGGGCTTCAACCCCGCCGCCTATCTGCAGAACACCTTCGATTATCTGCATACCGAGGACGTGGTGTCGGGCCTGGTCAAGGCGGCGGTCTTCGGCTTCATCATCGCGCTGATGGGCGCCTATCAGGGCTACTTCTCCAAGGGCGGCGCTCAGGGGGTCGGCCGCGCCGCAACCAATGCCGTCGTCACCGCCTCGATCCTGATCCTCACCACCGACTATTTCATCACCAAGCTCTTTTTCGCCCGATGACCACCGTGCCGAAAATCGAACTGCGCGACGTGCACAAGGGATTCGGCAGCAAGAAGGTGCTGGATGGCATCGATCTTTCGGTCAACGCCGGCGAATCGGTTGTCGTCATCGGCGGCTCGGGCACCGGCAAGTCGGTGATGCTGAAGTCGATTCTCGGTCTGCTCCGGCCCGAACGCGGCAGCATTCTGGTCGACGGCGAGGAGGTCGTCGGTATCCGCGGCAACGCCCGCGAGCGGGTCTTGCGCAAATTCGGCATGTTGTTCCAGGGCTCGGCCCTGTTCGACAGCCTCAAGGTGTGGGAGAATGTGGCGTTCGGGTTGATTAATGGGCAGGGCATGCCGCGACCCAAGGCCAAGGAAGTGGCGCTGACCAAGCTCGCCGAGGTCGGCCTCGGCGCCGATGTTGGCGAGCTCAATCCGGCGGAACTCTCGGGCGGCATGCAAAAGCGCGTCGCCCTCGCCCGTGCCATCGCCGCAGAACCCGAAATCATCTTCTTCGACGAGCCGACCACCGGGCTCGACCCGATCATGGGCGACGTCATCAACGAGCTCATCGTTTCCTCGGTCAAGAAGCTCGGCGTTACCACGCTGTCAATTACCCACGACATGGCCTCGGCGCGCAAGATCGCCGACCGCATCGCGATGATCTTCGAGGGCAAGATCATCTGGCAGGGGCCGGCCTCGGCGATCGAAAACTCCGGCAACGCCTACGTCGATCAGTTCATCCACGGTCGCGCCGAAGGGCCCATCCGGATGCAGGTCCGCCGGCCTTGAGCGGCGCCGGGAGCGAAAGCTGACATGGCCAAGTCGCAGGACCGTTATGTTTGCCAGAGCTGCGGCGCCGTCTACGCCAAATGGCAGGGCCGCTGCGAGGAATGCGGCGGTTGGAACTCGGTGATCGAGGAAACCGCCAAGGCGCCGCTTTCGAAAGCCCTCGGCGGCCGCCGCGGTCGCAAGCTCGAATTCGTCTCGCTGCAAGGCACGGCCGGTGCGGATCATCGCCTCGCCACCGGCATCGCCGAGCTCGACCGCGTCCTTGGTGGTGGCATGGTTCCCGGCTCCGCCATCCTGATCGGCGGCGATCCCGGCATCGGCAAGTCGACGCTGCTGCTGCAGACCGTGGGCGCGCTGGCGAAAGGCGGCGCCGATTGCGTCTATATCTCGGGCGAGGAGGCGGCAGATCAGATCGCCATGCGCGGCCGCCGCGTCGGCATGAACGAGGACAAGGTGCGCTTCGCCGCCGCCAGCGACCTTCGCGACATTCTGGCCTCACTCGCCGCCGCCGACCCGATCCACGCGGTGGTGATCGATTCGATCCAGACGCTCCACTCCGATACCCTTGATTCGGCGCCAGGCACGGTAGCCCAGGTGCGGACCGCGGCGCAGGAGCTTGTCGCCTACGCCAAGCGAAGCGGCGCCGCCGTCTTCCTGGTCGGCCATGTCACCAAGGACGGCCAGATCGCCGGCCCGCGCGTGGTCGAGCACATGGTCGACACGGTGCTGTATTTCGAAGGCGACCGCAGCCACCGCTTCCGCATCCTGCGGGTGGTGAAGAATCGTTTCGGCGCCACCGACGAGATCGGCGTTTTTGCCATGACCGAGGGCGGTCTGGCCGAAATCGCCAATCCGTCGGCGCTGTTTCTCGGCCAAGGCAACGCGCGCGCCAGCGGCGCAGCGGTATTCGCCGGCATCGAGGGCAGCCGGCCGCTTCTGGTCGAGATTCAGGCCCTGGTCGCGGCATCCTCCTTCACCACGCCGCGCCGCGCCGTGGTCGGCTGGGACAGCGGCCGGCTCGCCATGATCCTCGCGGTCCTTGACGCCCGCTGCGGCATGACGCTTTCGGGCCGTGACGTTTATCTCAACGTCGCCGGTGGACTTCGCGTCAACGAGCCGGCGGCGGATCTCGCCGCAGCGGCCGCCCTGGTCTCGTCCTTGGCCAACGAACCGCTCCCCGAAGATGCCGTCGTCTTCGGCGAGATCAGTCTCGCCGGCGAGGTGCGACCAGTCGCCCATACCGAGGCGCGGATCAAGGAAGCGGCCAAGCTCGGCTTCACCCAGGCGCTGATCCCCTTCGGCAGCGGTCTCCGCAACCCGCCGCTCCGGCTCACCGAGCTGGAGCGGCTCTCGGACCTCCTGGCGTTGTTCCCGCCGGTCGAGAAGCGAGTCCAGGCATGACCACCTCCTCGATCTGGCTGCCGGTGAATCCGCTCGATCTCGCGATCCTCGCCATCGTCTTGGTGTCGGCGATCTTCGCCTATTTCCGCGGCTTCGTCCGCGAGGTTCTGGCGGTCATGGGGTGGCTCGGCGCGATCGTCGCCACGCTTTATCTATTCCAGCCGCTCTCGCCCTTCGCCCGCCGCTATATCCACTCGGAATTGATCGCCGATCTCGCCACCGGTGTCACTATCTTCATCATCTCCCTGGTCATTCTGTCGTTGATCAGCCAGAGCCTCTCGGACAAGGTGCAGCGCAGTCGCCTCAGTTCGGTCGACCGCATCCTCGGCTTCTTCTTCGGCGTCGCGCGCGGCGTGGTCGTGATCCTGGTCGCCTATCTTCTCGCCGCCACCATCGTGCCGCCGGCCGAGCAACCGGCCTGGGTGCGCCAGGCGAAGCTGGTGCCGCTGGTTCGCGAAGGCGGCGTCCTCGTGGTCCGGATGCTGCCCGGGATCAAGGCCATCCAGAAGGACACCTTCGGCCGCGAATCGGCCTTGACAATACCGGACTTAAAGCCATCTTCCCAGTCGAAGGCAGCGGCGCCGCCGGCCTATAAAGGCGCCGAGCGCCGGGCTCTCGACAATTTGATCCTGAATAGCGGGAGCCATTGATCTTGAATAGCGGGGACCAATGAAGGGGCTGCAGTTCACCACCGACCCGCTGACCGACGACAAGCTGCATGAAGAATGCGGCATTTTCGGCATTTTCGGCCATCCGGACGCAGCCGCCCATACCGTCCTCGGCCTGCACGCCCTGCAGCATCGCGGCCAGGAAGCGGCCGGAATCGTCACCATCGACGGCCGTCACTTCAACGGTCATCGCGGCGTCGGGCATGTCGGCCCGATCTTCGGCGCCGAGACCGTGATGAGCAAGCTGCCCGGCGCCTCGGCGATCGGCCATGTGCGCTACTCCACCACCGGCGAAACGGTGCTGCGCAACGTTCAGCCGATTTTCGCCGAGCTGGTCGGCGGCGGCCTCGCCATCGCCCATAACGGCAACCTGACCAATGCCTATGCGCTGCGCCGCGACCTCGTCGGCCGCGGCTGCATCTTCCAATCCACCATGGATACCGAGGTGATCATCCACCTTATCGCCACCAGCACCCGCCACGGCATCGTCGAGCGGCTGGTCGACGCGCTGCGCCAGGTTCATGGCGCCTATTCGCTGGTCGCCTTGACCGAAACCGCGTTGATCGGCGTGCGCGATCCCTACGGCGTACGGCCGCTAGTGCTCGGCTCGCTCAAGGGCGTGCCGATCCTGGCCTCCGAAACCTGCGCGCTCGACATCATCGGGGCCGATTTCGTCCGCGACGTCGAGCCCGGCGAGATCATCGTCATTGATGCCGAGGGCATCACCAGCCACCACCCCTTCCCGCCGACCCCCCCCCGCTTCTGCGTCTTCGAGTACATCTATTTCGCCCGCCCCGACTCGCTGGTCGAGGGCAGAAGCGTCTACGAAGCCCGCAAGCAGATCGGAA
>JAJYTL010000087.1 GCA_021793055.1 Pseudomonadota bacterium | reverse complement strand
CCGCGCCTCGCCGGCCAGCATCGCGACTATATCCTCGAGCAGCTCGTGGCCTTCCAGACCAACACGCGTAACAACATCGTGATGCACGCGAACGTGAGTCGGATGACACACAACCAGATGGAGGAAATCGCTGCCTATCTCGCTTCGCTCTAAATTGGGCGAGGGACCGCCCGGAGAGAAATAGCGAGCAACTTTCCGATTTCTCCGGGACCGACGGGGGCGCGCCAGAAATGGCCGCCCCCGTTTTATTTCGTACTCACTGATCCGGGACCGCCCGATGCGCGCGCCGGGGCTGTGGCCGCAATCAAGAACTGGCATGTCGTTGGGAAGATTGCGGCCGTCATAAGCTCCGGCGCCCGGCCGGTCCTTCGCCTCGATTGCGCTCCACGTTCTTGGAACCGCGCATCGACATGACCTTGGGCCAATGGGGCCCGAAGTCCTCGTGCGCTACGACTGGCCGCGGGCGCTAGGATTGAACGACGTCCGTGATTGCGACCGCAACGTTTTCGCCGCTGATCACCACGTCACCGCGGGCGATGAGACGATTGTTAGCGAAAACCCACACGGGAGCGTCGACGCTGCCCTCGAGCTCGATGATCGCGCCGCGACCCATCTTGAGAAGCTGATGGATAGGCATCACCGCCTTGCCGAGCACGACGGAGACTTCAACGTCGACTTCATGGATTGCGTCCACCATACCCTCGCGAAGATGCTCACGGTGTTGTCCGATCGTAGGCCGTCACGGTTAGCGAACGGTTAATTCGAGAGGCCTGCCGCGCGGCCAACCGTGATAAACTTACCACCATGAGCAAACCCAGCCTGCCGGAATGGCGGACCGCCGCCGGCCTCGTCCCTTACCCCGATGCCATGCAAACGATGGAAGAGCGGGTCGCCGCCATCCGCCGGGACGAGGCGCCGGAGCTGGTCTGGCTGCTGCAACATCCGCCGCTTTATACCGCCGGCACCTCTGCCGATGACGCCGAACTCCTCGATGCAGACCGCTTTCCGGTTTTCCGCACCGGCCGCGGCGGTCGCTTCACCTATCACGGCCCGGGACAACGGATCGCCTATGTCATGCTTGACCTGCGGCGGCGCGATATCGATCCCCGCCGCTACGTTCGCGGTCTCGAAGCCTGGGTCATCGCGGTGCTTGGGGAATTCGACATCCGCGGCGAACGCCGCGAGGGCCGCGTCGGCATATGGGTCGCGCGCGGCGGGATCGAGGAGAAGATCGGCGCCATCGGCGTCCGTATCCGCCACGGCGTGAGCTTTCACGGCGTCTGCATCAACGTCCGTCCCGACCTGTCGCATTTCCTCGGAATCGTCCCCTGCGGCATCCGGGAACACGGCGTGACCTCGCTCGCGGCGCTTGGCCGCGACGCAAGCCTGGCCGACCTCGACCGCGCGCTTGCCCGGCACTTCCCGGCGATCTTCCCCGAACCGGTTCGCTAGAGCGTGGGGCGGGCGTGGAAGCCGACCGGCGCCGCGCCGTCGGATGGCAGGTCTTGATGTTCGATACGCGCGACCCGGGCCGCGCGCGGCCCCTCGTTGCAGGCCGCGAGCAGCGCGACGACGGCCTCTTCCGCGCCTTCCGCCCTCACCTCGACCGAACCGTCGCTACGGTTGCGGACCCAGCCCGAAAGCCCGAGATCGTCGGCGACCACTGTAACGAAATGGCGGAATCCGACCCCTTGGACCCGCCCGAAGACGCGAAACTGCGCGATGTGCCGCCCGACGCTCACGCGAACTCCAGAATCACCTGATCGACGGCAAGGGTATCGCCGGGCTTCACGCGGATCTCGCCGACCTCGCCGTCGCGCTCGGCGCGGAGCACGTTTTCCATCTTCATCGCCTCGACCACCGCTAGCGGCTGCCCGGCCTTGACCAGATCGCCGGCCTTGACAGCGATCGAGACCACGAGTCCCGGCATGGGACAAAGCAGGAAGCGCGACAGATCGGGCGCCTTCTTCTCCGGCATAAGCCGGGCAAGCTCGGCGGCACGCGGCAGGCGCACCGTCACCTCGCGCTCGGCGCCGCGCGCGGTAAGCCGCCAGGCTGCGTCGTTGCGGGCGATCAGCGCGGCGATTTCCTGCTCCCCGACCGATCCATGGAACAGCCGCTCGCCGGGATGCCAAGTGCTCTCGACGGTGACCGCTTCGCCGCCAAGCCGGATCGCAAGAAGACCGTCGGCCGGTTCCTCGATCACCTCGGCGGCGATTTCCTCGCCCGCGTCTCCCACCACCCATTCCTTGCCGAACGGCCAGGCGGAACCCGCCTGCCGGCCAACCGTGACGTCGCGGCGCAACGACTTCAGATGCGCGAAGACGGCCGCGGCCAGCAGCGCCCGACGTTCCTCCGGCGCGAGCGGCGCGCCGTGGAAGCCATCGGGAAACTCCTCCGCCAGGAAGCTGGTGGTCAACGCGCCGTCGGCGAAGCGCGGATGCTTGAAGACCGCGGCGAGGAAGGTGGCGTTATGGGCGATGCCGGCAATATCGGTGCGGTCGAGCGCGTCCTGCATGTGGTGGATGGCGGAAGGCCGGTTCTCGCCCCAGGCGCAAAGCTTGGCGATCATGGGATCGTAGAAGCGGCTGATTTCCGAACCCTCGACGACACCGGTATCGACGCGCACGTGACGGCCCTCGGCCGGCAGGCGAAAGCGCGACAGCCGCCCGATCGAGGGCAGGAAGCCCCGCATCGGATCCTCGGCATAAAGCCGGCCTTCGAGCGCCCAGCCGTCGAGCTTGATGTCGCTCTGGGAAAACGGGAGCTTCTCCTTGGCAGCGACACGGATCATCTGCTCAACGAGATCGATGCCGGTGACGAGCTCGGTCACCGGATGCTCCACTTGCAGCCGCGTGTTCATCTCGAGGAAGTAGAAGTCACGCTTTTCGCCGACCACGAACTCCACCGTTCCGGCGGAGAAATAGCCGACCCGGCGCGCGAGGCGCACCGCCTGCTCGCCCATCGCCTTGCGGGTCTCGGCATCGATGAACGCGCTCGGCGCCTCCTCGATCACCTTTTGGTGGCGGCGCTGGATCGAGCATTCGCGCTCGCCGAGGTAAACGATATTGCCGTGCTGATCGCCGAGGATCTGGATTTCAATGTGACGCGGCTTGACGATGAATTTTTCGACGAACATGCGCGAGTCGCCAAAGCTGGCCTGCGCCTCGTTCCCCGCCGAGGCATAGCCCTCGCGAAGCTCGGCCGCGTTCCGCGCCATGCGCATGCCCTTGCCGCCGCCGCCGGCCGTCGCTTTGAGCATCACCGGATAGCCGATCTCGGCCGCGACCTTCGCCGCCGCGTCCGGCCCGTCGATGATGCCGAGGAAGCCCGGGATCACGTTGACGCCGGCCTCGCGGGCAATCTTCTTCGACTCGATCTTGTCGCCCATAGCGGCGACCGCGGCCGGCGGCGGACCGATGAAGATGATCCCCGCCTTGGCGAGCGCAGCGGCGAACTCCGCGTTCTCCGAAAGAAAGCCGTAGCCGGGATGCACCGCCTCGGCGCCGCTCTCCTTCGCCGCGGCGATGATGCGGGCGACGGAAAGATAGCTTTCCTTCGATTCCGAGGGGCCGATCGCGATCGCCTGATCGGCGAGCTTGGTGTGCGGCGCGCCCTGGTCCGCCTCGGAATAGACCGCCACCGTCTCGATGCCGAGCCGGCGGCAGGTCTTGATCACGCGGCAGGCGATCTCGCCGCGGTTGGCAATCAGGATTTTGCGAAACATCTAGCGACCAAGCCCCGTCCTGCTAATTTTGCCGCGCGTGTCCGTCCGGCCTCTCGCGAGGCTCACAACGGAATGTTGTCGTGCTTCTTCCATGGATTTTCCAACCGCTTGCTCCGCAGCATGGCGAAGGCGCGGCAGAGCCGCAGTCGCGTCGAATGCGGCATGATGACTTCGTCGATGAAACCGCGCCGGGCGGCGACGAAAGGATTGGCGAATTTCTCGCGATATTCCTCCACCCGCGCGGCGATCTTTTCCTTATCTCCGAGATCGGAGCGGAAGATGATCTCGACCGCGCCCTGCGGACCCATGACGGCGATCTCGGCCGTGGGCCAAGCGTAGTTCACGTCGCCCCGAAGGTGCTTGGAGCTCATGACGTCATAGGCGCCGCCATAGGCCTTGCGCGTGATCACCGTTACCTTCGGCACCGTCGCCTCGGCGTAAGCGTAGAGCAGCTTGGCGCCGTGCTTGATGATGCCGCCGTATTCCTGCGCCGTGCCCGGCAGGAATCCCGGCACGTCGACGAAGGTCAGGATCGGAATGTTGAAGCAATCGCAGAAGCGGACGAAACGCGCCGCCTTGCGCGCGGAATCAATATCCAGGCAGCCGGCGAGAACCATGGGCTGGTTGGCGACGATGCCAACGGTCGCGCCGTCGAGACGACCGAAGCCGATAACGATGTTCTTGGCGAAATTCGGCTGTAATTCGAAGAAATCGCCTTCGTCCACCACCTTGCCGATGAGCTCGTGCATGTCGTAGGGCTTGTTCGCCTGCGGCGGCACCAGGGTGTCGAGTGCCGGCTCGATGCGGTCGGGCCGATCGAAGGTCTCGCGCACCGTCTGGGATTCGCGGTTCGAAAGCGGCAGAAAATCGAAGAACCGGCGCACCTGATCGAGCGCCTCGACGTCGTTCTCGAAGGCGAGATCGGCGACCGAGGATTTGGTGGTATGGGTAACGGCGCCGCCGAGTTCTTCATGGGTCACCACCTCCTGCGTCACGGTCTTCACCACATCCGGACCGGTGACGAACATGTAGGAGCTGTCCTTGACCATGAAAATGAAATCGGTCATCGCCGGACTATAGACCGCGCCGCCGGCGCAGGGCCCCATGATGACCGAGATCTGCGGCACGACACCCGAGGCCAGAACGTTGCGCTGGAACACCTGGGCATAGCCCGCGAGGCTGGCAACGCCTTCCTGGATGCGGGCGCCGCCGGAATCGTTCAGGCCGATCACCGGCGCCCCGACCTGAAGCGCCATATCCATGATCTTGCAGATTTTCTCGGCATGGGATTCGGAAAGCGAGCCGCCGAAGACGGTGAAGTCCTGGCTGAAGGCGAAGGCGCGGCGGCCATTGATGGTGCCGTGTCCGGTAACCACACCGTCGCCCGGCGTCGATTGCGCCGCCATGTCGAAATCGGTGCAGCGGTGCTCGACGAACATATCCCACTCCTCGAAGGAATGGGGATCGAAGAGAAGCTCAAGGCGCTCGCGGGCACTGAGCTTGCCCTTCTTGTGTTGCCCCTCGATGCGCGCCGCGCCGCCGCCAAGCCGGGCTTGCCGGCGCTTTTCCTCGAGCTGCTGTAAAATGTCGCGCATCGTCTTGCTCCGAAATGTCCCGGCTCGACATAGCACCAATAGGCCGGCGATGCCAGGGCCGGACGGCCCCGAGAAGCGCTAAGCCCGCGCGACCAAGGCAAGAAACCGGGCCGCCGCCATCACGTCTTCTTGCAGCCGCCGCCGCCGCGCCAGAGCAGCCTCATCGACGCCCCAGCGCTCGTTCTGATAGGTCTCCTCGATCAGGCTGACGGCGAGCGCCGCCTCGGGCGACGCTTCGCCCTCGACCACGGCGAGAGCGAGAACGACCGAGCCGAGGTCAACGGCCAACACCTGCAGGGCCGTGAGGACGAAGGCATCGCGGCCGGCGATCGCGGCGCGCAGGGCGGCGAGAGCGGCGGCCGGCTGTTGCAGCCCCTGCAGCTCGACCGTCACCGCGAGCGCGGCGCCAAAGCGCGCCGCAAGCCAATCCAGCACCGGCTGATAGGCGGCCGCCTGGCGAGCCGCGAGTTCCGCCGGCGTCGCCACGCGATAACAGAGAAGATCGGTCTCGCCGTAGGCGACAAGGCGATCGATCACCGCCTCGCCTTCGGCTAGGACGCGATCGAGCGCCGTCGCCGCCAAGCCAAATAGCGGCATGGTGCGCGGGTCGATGGCTTTTTCCTGCGCCCGCCATTCCGCGGCAATGGCCTCGGCAACGGCGCGGGTCGGTAGCCGCAGCGCAGCGCCGGCCGGCGTGCGGAGGGTCTTGTCGTCGAGCCGGATGGCAAAGCCCTTGGCGTCGGGCACCACCCCCACCGCCTTGTAGATGCGGCGTGCGATCATGGCAGCTTGTGCAGCGTGCTGCTCAAGCTGGAACCAAGGTGATGAAAGAAGCCACGAAGACCGCCGCCGGAGTGGTCGCCGGCTTTTTCCGAACGGCCTTTCGACTGCTCTGAGGCACGCAACGCGGCCAGGGCGGCGACACACGGGTTTTGGACGCCGGTGCCGCCGCTGACCAACGGCACGAAAACCCCCAGCGGATTGATCGCCGTCCCCACCACGGCGCCGGCGACGTCTTTGGCAAGCGCGAGCTTGCTCGGGGTAAAGCTCGGCGCGCGGAAGGTGCCGCCGACGTCGATCGGTATCGCCAGACTGACCAGGGTCGCCCTCTTCGGCCGCGGCGAGAGGGTGAGATCCAAGGTCTCGGCCCCGAGATTGACCGTTCCGGTGCCGCGCACGGTCACCTTGTCGGTATCCGCGAGCAGACCGTCGGCGGTGGCGATGCCGTGATGGATATCGAAGCGGCCGACCGCGCAATTGAGCGCGCTGCCGCTGTTGCCGGAAATCCAGTCCGATATCTCGCCGATCAAACCGGCGCCAATGAGGTCGAGAACCCGCGTGCCGAGTCGGCTCTTATCGACGACGAAGTCGACGTTGCCGTTAAGGTCGGCCATCAGCCGCTGGGTGGAATCTCCTTCGCCGTTGACGGCAACGTCGAGGTTGCCACGGCCCGCCTCGATGAAGCCTTCGCCCTTCGCCGTCTTTGCAAGAAGCGCGAGATCGATGCCCTTGGCCTGGCCATCGAGGCGCAAGGTCGCCGGATTGGCCGCCGCAGCTAAGCTGCCCGTCGCGCTGATCTTGCCGCCGGCGACACCGGCGCTGAAGGAAGCGAGGCGAAGATTCCGGTTGGCCAGCACGACACGGGTCGCGACGTCGTTGAAATTCCACTTGCCGAAGATCAGCCGCCCGGCGTTGAGCGTGATATCTGCGTCGGCCAAGCCGAGCGCTCCCAGCGGCCAAGGCTGCGCCGAGAACACCGGCGCGTTCTTGCCGCGGACGGCTCGGGCGAGCGGCTCCGGCAAAGCCGGGCCGGAGCCGAAGAAGGGCCGGAAGTCGATCAGCGAGGAGGTAAGCTTGGCCTTGATCCGCGGCCGTTCGCCATCCATCCAAAGCGTACCGTCGCCCGCCAGTGCGCTTTGCCCGAGGTTGATCTGGAGACCCTGGAGATCGAGCTTGCCGCCAAGATCGCCGACCAGGGTGACCGCGAAGCGATAGGGCAGAACCCCATGTACCGGATGGTCGAGGGCGGTCGAGAGGGTGGCGAGATTACGCCCTTCGAAGGAGAAGTTGAGGTTCAAGCCTCGGCCTTCCAGGGGATCCGACAGGCTGCCGAGCACCCGCGCGCTCATGCCGAGGAAAGACACCTGGCCGTCGACCGGATAGGGCCGGCCGCGATCCAGGAGCTCGCCAAGCGGCCCAACCGTCGCGGTGAGTTGGATCGGCAGGCCGCGATAGAGCGCGTGGGCGCTGAGCAGGATCGGCCCGCCGTCATTCGCCGACGCGCTGAGGTCGGCGAGCGTCGCGGCGTAGGTCGTGCCGCTCACGCCGTTCCGATAGGTCACCTTGAGGTTGCGGACGGCCAAGTGGTTGAGAATCGGAATGACCTCGGGGGACGACAGGCCGCCCTTCTTGGCCTCGGTTTTGTCCGTCCGCCGGGCGGCCTTCGGCGGCGCCCCGAACATCCAGTTGCCGCGGCCCTGGGCGTCGGTCTCGAGCAAGAGATCGGCGTTCTTCAGCACCAGGCGGCGGATATCGACGCGCCCGCCATAGAGCAGCGGCCAGAGACTGACCTCGGCGTCGAGTTCGCCGATCCGCAGCATCGCGGGCCGCGTGCCCCACTTGGCATTGGCGAGCGTCACGCCCTTCACGCTCAGCGCCGGGACCGGAAAGAGGTCCAGTCGCAGGGCGCCCTGCAGGGTAACCGCGCGGCCGGTGGCATGCTCCACCTGCGCCGCGATGAACCGCTTATAGGTGCTGAAATTGAGGCTTTCCAGAAGGGCCACGGCGGCAACCCCGAGCGCCACCGCGACCACCAGGAACGCCTTGATCAGAGTGCGCTTGCGCATCCGATCCGTGCCCACGCGAACATGGAGCGACAGTGGCATAAACCGAGCCGGGCGGCAATCGTCGTTCGCCCGCGCGCGGCCGGTTGCGCCGCGGGGCCGAAACCGGCTAGCTTGAAGCCACCTCCTTTGCGAGGGGCGTTTTCAGGTCAGGCCCATGAGCGATCAACCCCTCACCATCCTCGGCCAGCCGACGCCCCTGCCCGCCTCGCCGGACGAGGCGATCCTTGAGACCATCGCCAACCCGCACCCGGACGCGCTCTATTCGGTGCGCTTCACGGCGCCCGAATTCACCTGTCTCTGCCCGATCACGGGGCAGCCGGATTTCGCTCATTTCGTCATCGATTACGTGCCGGACGCGCTGCTGGTGGAAAGCAAGTCGCTCAAGCTCTATCTCGCTTCCTATCGCAATCAGGGCGCCTTCCACGAGGCCTGCACGGTCGGCATCGCGCGCCGCTTGGTCGACGCCCTGCAGCCTGTGTGGCTGCGTATCGCCGGCTATTGGTATCCGCGTGGCGGCATTCCGATCGACGTCTTCTACCAGACCGACCCGCCGCCGGCAGGTCTTTGGGTTCCCGACCCAGGCGTCTCGCCCTATCGCGGCCGCGGCTGAGGCCCATCGGCATCGATCCCCGCCTAAGACCCAAGAGGCGTAAGGCCTTAGGTCTGCGCCAGGACCTCTTCGAACAACGCCAAATCGGCCTCCAGGCTGCGCGAGGCATCGAAACCAAGAAGGCGCCAGCTTTCCGCCATATGCGGCGGCAAGGGCGCGAAAACGGTCAGGGTGCCGCTTCCTTTCGGATGCGGCAGCTGGATGCCCCGGGCATGAAGATGGAGCTTGCGGCTGAACTCGCCGGGAAAGAACGCCTCGGCACCGCCGTATTTGCCGTCGCCGACAATCGGCGTGCCCATTTCCGCGCAATGGGCGCGAAGCTGGTGCGTACGCCCGGTCAAGGGCAGCATCGCGAGCCAGGCGGCCTTGCGCGCCACCGCCTCGATGGTGGCGTAAAGCGTCACCGCGGGCTTGCCCTGCTGCCAATCCGCGGCCATGCGCTCGAAGCCCGGACCGCCGGTCTTGGCGAGCGGCAGCTTGATCCGGCCGCGGGCCAGCTTCGGCCGGCCCACCACCAGCGCCCAGTAGAGCTTATGGGCGGAGCGCTGGCGGAAGGCCTCGGCCAGCCGCGCCGCCGCCTGCGCGCTACGGCCAAGCAGCAGCACCCCGGAGGTATCCTTGTCGAGACGGTGAACCAGGCGCGGCCGCTCCGGCGCGCCGAATTTGAGCCCGTCCAGCATGGCATCAAGGTGGCGGCTCAGGCCACTGCCGCCTTGGGTGGCGAGTCCCGGCGGCTTGTCGATGGCGAGCACCCACTCGTCGCGATAAAGCACCCGGGCCTTGAGATCGTCGACATCCGCCGCTCTCACCCGCGCCGCCGGCGCCGCAGCCGGACGCGCCGGGCCGTGTTCCTCGGTCCCCGGCGGGACGCGAATCTGCTGGCCCGGTTTCAGCCGCGCGTTGGCCTTGGCCCGGCTGCCGTTGAGGCGAATCTGCCCGGTGCGAAGAAGCTTCTCGATCCGCCCCTGCGAGAGCCCGGAAAAACGCCGCCTGAGCCAACGGTCGAGGCGCATCTCGGCCTCCGCGGCCGCGACGGTGAGAAGCTCCGGCTCGCCGCTCATTCGGCCCCGCCCCCGCCGCCCGGCGCGCCGCCGGAATCGCCTTGCGCCGCATCCCGGAGCTTGCGCCAATAGGCCAGCCGCTTCGCGATCTCGCGCTCGAAGCCGCGCTCGGAGGGTTCGTAGAAGGTCCGGCGCGGCATGCCGTCGGGGAAGTAATTTTGGCCGGAGAACCCCGCCTCGGTATCGTGATCATAAACGTAGCCCTGGCCGTACCCGAGATCGCGCATCAGCCGGGTCGGCGCGTTCAGGATATGCATTGGCGGCATCAGCGAGCCGGATTCGCGCGCCGCCGCGCCGGCGGCCAGAAAGGCGCTATAGACCGCGTTCGATTTTGGCGCCGTGGCGAGATAGAGCACGGCGGCGGCAAGCCCAAGCTCGCCCTCGGGCGAGCCCAGGAAGTCGTAGGTCTCCTTGGCGGCCAGCGCCTGGGTGAGGGCGGCAGGATCGGCGAGGCCGATATCCTCGATCGCGAAGCGGACGAGACGGCGGACGATATAGAGCGGGTCCTCGCCGCCCGCCAGCATGCGCGCCAGCCAATAGAGCGCCGCGTCCGCGTCCGAGCCCCGCAGCGACTTGTGCAGCGCGCTGATGAGGTTGTAATGGCCTTCCTCGCCCTTGTCATAGAGCGGCGCCCGGCGGGCGACGGCAAGCGCCAGGCCGGCCGCGTCGAGCCTGCGCTCGGGCGGCAGGGGGAACAACTCTTCCGCCAGATTGAGCAGAAACCGGCCGTCGCCGTCGGCCATGGCACATAGCGCCGCGCGCCCTTCCGCGTCGAGCGGCACGGCGCGGCCCTCCGTCGCCTCGGCGCGGGCAAGCAGGGTTTCCAGGGCGGCCTCGTCGAGCCGATG
>JAJYTL010000086.1 GCA_021793055.1 Pseudomonadota bacterium | reverse complement strand
GCTTATCGCCTTGCGCCAAGACATATTGGCAAACGCCGTCAGCACCAGCTATGTCGCCGGGCACTACGGCAAGGTCCTTCACCTCGTTACCGAAAGCACAAAGCTCGGGCCCTTGCGTCCGGACGTCGACCTGTTCCGCGCCTGGGCCTACTACCAAAAGGGCGACGCGGCGTCGGCGGCGCCGATCTTCGATCGGCTCTACCGCCAAAACCGTGGTGCACCGGCCGCACTCGGCGTGATCTTCTCCGCGATCCGTCTCAAGCACTACCGGCAGACGATGGCCTTGGCCGACAACTATCCCGGCGCCCTGACCGCCATTCTCGAGCCCGAGAAGGGAATCAAGCTCAAGACGACCAAACAGGCGGTGGTCGGCCTCGGTGCCACCACGGTGCCGCCCGACACGCGCTACGTCTTCTTCTCCGCCTGGCTCTACGACGCGATGACCGCCGCGCACTACAAGACGGCCGACTGGATCGTGCAGAAGATTCAGGACGACATTCGCGCCAAGCATTCCGACCGCCTCGAGGCCAGCGTTGGCTGGGTCGAGGTCAACGTGAAAAAATACGGCGCCGCGGCGGCGTGGTTCAAAGACGCCTTGTCACACGCGCCGCCCAACTGGCCGGGCGCCGAGGATGCGGCCTACGGTCTCGCCCTCGCGCAATTGAAGAACGGCGATTACGACGCCGCCGCCGTCACAGCCAAAGCATGGTCGAACCGCTCGGCGCGGCTCAAGCAGTTCTATGGCGAAGTGCTGATGGAGCATGCCCGAAGCACCTACGGCGCCGGGCACTACGCGGAGAGCCTGAAGCTCGCCCGGCTGGCGCAGGCCGCACTGCCCGGCCGCCGCGACCCCAAGATGCTCGAGGCTTGGGACAACTACCACCTCGGTCAATACAGGGCCGCGGAACAGACATTCGAAGCGCTCTATCGCGCACAGCCCGATCAGGAAAGCGCTTCCGGCCTTGCCTTCACCTTGCAGCGCATGGGAGACCTCGACAAGCTCACCCACATCGCCCAGGAAGTTCCGGGACCGCTTCGGGGCCTCGCGACTTCGCTCGTGGCCGAGCAGGAATACAACAGCGGCCAGTTCCTGCATGCCGCGCAGCGCGCGCCTGAGAAGTTCCCGGTGCTCGCCGGCATCACCGCGCCGGCGGCCGGCGCTGGTTTCGAATGGTGGTCGAAGAGCGGTGCCTCGGGCACCAGCCGGCTCAGCGGCGAGATCGCAATCGCGCAGGCGCAAATCATCCGCGACTACGACCGCTTCACCTTGGCGCTTAACGTCCTCAATCTCAATGCGGGCGGCATCGCCCCGGGGCAGAAGATCGAAACGCTTGACTCCACCCGTCTTCGCAACAGCGTCATGCCGGTGATCGGCTGGTCGCAAGAAGGCGCCGTTTCGCCGTTCGCCGAAATCGGCGCCACACCGCTGAATGGCCAGGCGCCTTCGACCGTCATCGGCAAGCTCGGCGTTCGATTCAGCGTCGCCGGAACGCAGGTGACGACGACGGCCTTTCGCCATCCGGTAACGGAATCGATCCTCTCGCTTACCGGCATCGTCGATCCGGCGAACGGCACGACCTTCGGCCGGGTGGTGGAGAGCGGCGGGTCGGTCAGCCTCTTCCACCAATTCGGCGCGCATTGGGGCGTCGCGCTCTCCGGCAGCTTCGGCGAGCGCACAGGACTGCATGTGGAAACCAACCGGCACCTCTCCGGCAGCGCCAGCCTCGACTATTCCGTGAGCCCCTTGCCGTTCAAATATATTTCGTTCGGCCCCTCCTATCAGTACGAGAATTTCCAGCACAATCTGAGCGGCTTCACCTTCGGCAACGGCGGTTATTACAGCCCGCAGCGCTTCCATAAGATCGGCATGGCGGTCAACTTTCAGACCCTCGAGGCGCGCCGCTTCGTCATCAAGGGCAGCGCTTTCGCCGGCTGGCAGACCGCGTTCCAGGCCCAGGCGCCGCTCTTTCCCTTGGCCCCGACCGGCGCCTTCACCGCGGCGACGACGGGCTCGGGCCCAAACTACTATCTCTCGACCGACGCCATCTATCGCCTGAGCAGCCATTGGGCCCTCCAAGGCGATGTCAGCTACCAGCGCAGCCCGCAGTACAACAGCGTGGCCGTCGGGGTGCAGCTCCGCTTCAATTTCGGGGCCCGAACAAAGCTTCTTAGCACCGATCTCTGGCCGCCGACGCTGCCGTAGCGCCGCCGCCGCGGGCTTGCAAGGGACCTTGCTGCGCCGCCGGGTTGCCCGTAAAATCGCTGTTAAAAGCCCGACAAGGGCGCGCCAGCGGCCATTAAGCCGCAGCAAAACGGGCGCGGGAATGGGAGGATGACATGAATCGACCGACCCTGAGCTATGTCCACGGCGCGAGCGAGACGCCGCTCATCGGACGGACCATCGGCGAATTTTTCGACGAGGCGACGGAACGCTGGCACGACAACGAGGCGCTCGTGGTCCGCCACCAGAATATCCGCTGGACCTACGGCGAGCTTCGGCGGCGGACCGACGATCTTGCGGCCGGGCTCCTCGCCCTTGGGCTCGAGCCCGGCGATCGGGTCGGCATTTGGTCGCAAAATTGCGCCGAATGGGCGTTGACCCAGTTCGCCACCGCCAAAACGGGCTTGATCCTGGTCAATATCAACCCCGCCTATCGTCAGACCGAGCTCGAATATGCGCTGAACAAGGTCGGCTGCAAGGCGCTGATCCTGTCGCCGCGCTTCAAGACCAGCGATTACATCGCGATCCTGAGCGAACTCGCGCCGGAGATCGCCACCGCGGAGCCGGGCGCGCTTCGCGCCGCGGCCTTGCCCGATCTTTCTACCGTAATCCGCCTTGGCCTCGATCGAACGCCCGGCATGTTCAATTTCGATCAGGTCACGACCATGGGGGGCGCGGCCGACCGGGAGAAGCTCGCCACCCTCGGCCCGACCTTTCAATTCGACGATCCCATCAACATCCAGTTCACCTCGGGCACGACCGGCTTTCCCAAGGGCGCGACGCTGAGCCACCATAACATCCTCAACAACGGCTTTTTCGTCGGCGAGGCGATCCGCCTCACCGACAAGGACCGGCTTTGCATTCCCGTTCCCCTTTACCACTGCTTCGGCATGGTGATGGGCAATCTCACCTGCCTCACCCACGGCGCCACCATGATCTATCCGGCAGAGGCCTTCGAGCCGAAGGCAGTCCTCGATACGGTCCAGGAAGAACGTTGCACGGCGCTGCACGGCGTCCCGACGATGTTTATCGCCGCTCTCGACCATCCCGAGTTCAAGGACCACGACCTCTCCACCCTCCGCACCGGGATCATGGCCGGCTCGCCTTGCCCCATCGAGGTGATGAAGCGCGTCCAGAGCGAAATGAACATGCGCGAGGTGACAATCGCCTATGGCATGACGGAAACCTCGCCGGTGAGCTTTCAAAGCTCGACCGACGATCCACTGGACAAGCGGGTCTCGACCGTCGGCCGCGTGCAGCCGCATATCGAGGTCAAGATCATCGACACCGAGGGGCGGATCGTGCCGCGCGGCGTGCCGGGCGAGTTCTGCACCCGCGGCTATTCCGTCATGCTCGGCTATTGGAACGACGATGAAAAGACCGCGGAAGCGGTCGACGGCGCCGGCTGGATGCACACCGGCGACCTCGCCACCATTGATGACGAGGGCTACTGCAACATCGTCGGCCGGCTCAAGGACATGGTCATCCGCGGCGGCGAAAACGTCTACCCGCGGGAGATCGAGGAATTCCTCTACCGCCATCCCAAGGTGCAGGACGTTCAGGTTGTCGGCGTTCCCGATATCAAATACGGCGAAGAGGTATGCGCCTGGATCAGGCTCAAGCCCGGCACCGCCGCCGAGCCCGAGGAAATCATCGAGTTCTGCCGCGGCAAGATCGCGCACTACAAGATTCCGCGTTACGTGCGCTTCGTCGAGAGCTTCCCGATGACCGTCACCGGCAAGATCCAGAAATTCATCATCCGCGAGACGATGATCGAGGAACTGAACATTCAGGAACAAAAGACCGCGTGACCGCGCGGCCGGCCACGACGGCGGGCGATCATTTCAGGGTTCACAGCACGATCCCGAAAAAGCGGGTCTACTTCTCGGACAAGGTCATGCTCTAGGATTTGCCGCGCGTCTGGCGCCGCTCGAACCGGGCGCGGTTCGCCGCGTCCAATCCGACCCGCAAACGGGCCGAGCCCGCCGCGTCGTCGTCGCGGCTCAGAACCTCGCCGTGGCGATAGAGCCAGGCCAAGCTCTCGCCATCGCTGAGATCCACGGTGATGTCGAGGACATCTGCCTCGGAGGCCAGTTTCTCGTCCAGCCACGCGAAGAGCCCATCGACGCCCTCGCCGGTCAAGGCGGAAAGCGCGACGCCTTTCGGGTCGCGCCGCGCCTTGTTCATGACCTCGGCGCGCCGCTCATCCGCCAGAAGATCGATCTTGTTCCACACCTCGATCATGCGTTCGCGACGCTCCGCGGCGATACCGAGTTCGGAAAGCACCCGGCCGACGTCGGCCGCCTGGGCCTCCGTCTCCGGGTCGGTAATGTCGCGCACATGGATCAGAATATCGGCCTCCACCACCTCTTCGAGGGTTGCCCGAAAGGCCGCCACGAGATGGGTCGGGAGGTCGTCGATGAAGCCCACCGTGTCGGAAAGGATGACGCGCCGGCCGCTGGGAAGAACAAGCCCCCGCAAGGTCGGATCCAAGGTGGTGAAAAGCTGGTCCGCCGACGTCACGCCGGCGCCGACCAGATGGTTGAACAAGGTCGACTTGCCGGCATTGGTGTAGCCGACAAGCGCAATCAGCGGATAAGGCACCTTGCGGCGCGGCACGCGATGCAGGGCGCGGGTCCGCACCACGCCCGCGAGTTCGCGCCGGATACGCAAAATCCGCGCGTCGATCAGCCGCCGGTCGACTTCGATCTGGCGCTCGCCAGGACCGCCCAGAAATCCGAAACCGCCGCGCTGACGCTCCAAATGGGTCCAGGATCGCACCAGCCGCGACCGCTGGTAGCTGAGATGGGCAAGCTCGACCTGGAGCCGGCCCTCGTTGGTCGAGGCGCGCGCGCCGAAAATCTCCAGAATCAGCCCGGTACGGTCGATCACCTTGGTCCGCCAGGCGCGTTCCAGATTGCGTTGCTGCACGGGGGTCACCGCAGCATCAATCACCACGAGCTCTATCTTCGCTTCCTCGATCTCCGCACGGAGCCGCTCAAGCGCGCCGCTGCCGACCAAGGTTGCCGGCCGAAACCGCTCCACAGACACTTCTTCCGCTTGGACGACGTCGAGGCCGATGGCTCCGGTCAGCTCAACCGTCTCGCGCAGCCGCGCGGCCGCCGAGCGAAGGCCGTGTCCCTGCCCTCGCTTCGCCACCGGCAACAACACCGCAGTGCAGACGCCCCGGCCGAGCGGCGCGCCGGTTGAGCGCGCCGTCGGAAGATTGCCGTTAGCGGCCAGACGCCGCCTCCTGCTGCTGGGGCGGCTCGAACAACTGAATGGGTCCGGCGGGCATCACCGTTGAAATCGCATGCTTATAAACAAGCTGAACATGCCCATCGCGACGCAGTAAAACAGAAAAGTTGTCAAACCAACTAATCATGCCCTGAAGCTTGACGCCGTTGACCAAAAATACTGTAACGGGAAGCTTATTCTTTCGAACGTGATTAAGAAACACGTCCTGTACATTTTGCGGCTTCTCGGCGGTCATCGCGTGTCCTTCTTAATTATGTTATTCCCTTCAAATTCAGATTCTGGATGCCGTCGGAAAAAGTCAGGCACGGCATCACCCTCTGAACTTGCTGACAAGATGGGGTATCGCGGCCGCCGCGACAAGGCCCGAAGCAACGGCCGCAGCTACGCGGCGCGACCGGGCCTTCGCTGCGTCAGGCGCCGAGCGGGACGCCGGCATGCCGCTCGTAAAGCGCCGCCAGCTTCCGCGCCACCGCGCCGGGCCGCCCGTCGCCGATCGCGACCCCGTCAATCTCCACCACCGGCGCCACGAAGGCGGTGGTCGAGGTCACGAAGGCCTCGCGGGCCGCCTTGGCCTCGGCGATCGTGAACGGCCGCTCGATCACCTTGATCTGCGCCTCGCGGGCGAGATCGACAACCCGAAGCCGGGTAACGCCACCGAGGATATCGTTGCCGAGCGGCCGCGTGATCACCGACCCTTGCGCGTCGACGATCCACGCGTTGCTGGACGCGCCCTCGGTCACGGTGCCGTTGGGCTCCAACATCCAGGCCTCGTAAGCGCCGGCCTCCTTGGCCTTTTGCTTAGCCAGAACGTTCGGCAACAACGCCACCGATTTGATGTCGCAGCGCGACCAGCGGATATCGGGCAAGCTCACCACCTTGACGCCGGTCGCCACCAGTGCCGCGCGCCGCGCCGGAGGGACCGCCCGCGCCGTCATCACCAGCGTCGGCGCGGCGCGGGCCGGGAAAGCATGCTCCCGCCGGGCCACGCCGCGGCTGATCTGCAGATAGAGCATCCCCTCCGTGACGCCGTTCCGCCGCACCACCTCGCGCATGAGAAGGGGCAGAACCCGCTCCGATACCGGCCAGGCAATCGCCAGCGCGGCAAGCGAGCGGTCAAGCCGCTTCAGGTGATCCGCGACGTCAACCAGCGCGCCGCCGACCACCGCCAGCACCTCGTAGACGCCATCGGCGAACTGATAACCGCGATCCTCAATATGGATCGAAGCCTTGTCGTGGCGGAGATAACGGCCATCGACATACGCGACGCGTGACATGACCACCTTTCCTAAAGCCTGGTTCGGCGCCGACTCCCGCGCCGAGGCGTGATTTTCGGGCCAATTCCAACCGAAATCATCCTGCGCTAACCCAGCATGCGTTCGCTCGTCGTGACGCCAAGCGACTTCAGCTTGCGGTGCAAGGCCGAACGCTCCATCCCGACGAAGGCCGCCGTGCGCGAGATATTGCCACCGAACCGGGTAATTTGCGCAAGCAGATATTCGCGCTCGAACACCTCTCGCGCCTCCCGCAGCGGCAGCGCCATGACCTCCTGGTTGCCATCGGCGCGCGGCGACAGCGGCGTCAACGACCCGACCTCGGGCGGCAACATGTCGGCGCGGATCGTCGAGCGGGGATCGCCGGGCGTGAGGATGAGCAGCCGGGCGACGATGTTGCGGAGCTCTCGGCCGTTGCCGGGCCAGCTCGCCGACTGAAGGATCGCCATCGCGTCATCGCCGATCTCGCGGATCGGAAGGCCTTGGGCGGCCGCCTCGCGACGAAGGAAATAGCGCGCCAATGCCGGAATATCCTCGCGCCGCTCTTGCAGGCCGGGTACGCGGATCGGCACCACGTTCAGGCGATGAAACAGGTCCTGCCGCAACCGGCCGCCAGTGATCTCGGCCATCAGATCGCGGCTGGTCGCGCTCACCACCCGGACGTCGACCGCGACCTTCGCCTGGCCCCCGACGCGCTGAAAGGTCTGTTCCACCAGCACGCGAAGTATCTTCGCCTGGGTTTCGAGGGGCATCTCGGCCACCTCGTCGATGAAGAGCGTACCACCGTGGGCTTCCTCGAAGGTGCCGATCTTCGCACCGCCCTCGCCGCCCGCGCCCTCCTCGACGCCGAAAAGCTCGATCTCCATCCGCGCCGGCGCCATCGAGGCCGCGTTGAGCACGACGAAAGGCCCCTCGGCCCGCCGCGAGCGGGCGTGCAGGAGCCGCGCCACCACCTCCTTGCCGGAGCCCGGCGGGCCGCTGATCAAGACACGGCTGTTGGTCGGCGCGACGCGCTCGACGGTGTGGCGTACCGCCTGGATCGCCGCCGAGGCACCGATCAGTTCCGCCTCGTGGCCGGCGCGGATGCGCAACTCCTCGTTCTCGCGCCGCAACCGCCACGCCTCGATGGCGCGCTGCACCTGAAGCAGAAGTCGGTCCGCCTTGAACGGCTTTTCGATGAAGTCGTAGGCGCCGCGCTTGATGGCGGCGACGGCGGTCTCGATATTGCCGTGGCCGCTGATCACGATTACCGGCAGGCTGGGATGGTCGCGACGGACCACGTCCAGCACCTCGAGCCCGTCGAGCTTGCTCCCCTTGAGCCAGATATCCAGGACCAGAAGCGACGGACGCCGGGCCGAGATTTCGCGCAACGCCTCCTCCGAATCCCCGGCGGTCCGCGTGTTCATGCCCTCGTCCGAAAGGATCCCCGCCACCAGCTCGCGGATATCCGCTTCGTCGTCGACGATCAGGATGTCATGCGCCATGGTCTATTCTCTGCTCGACCTTCCCCATGCGATCTTCCTCTCCTTCACCCGTCCGGAACACGAGGCGGATCCGCGCGCCGCCCTCGGGAACATCCTCCAGGATCAGCTTTCCGTTGTGATCTTCCATGATTTTTTTCACGATCGCGAGGCCAAGGCCGGAGCCTTTTGCCCGGGTCGTGATATAGGGCTCGGTCAGGCGGTCGCGTTCCTCAGCGGGCAGGCCTCGGCCATTGTCGACGACATCGAGGACGACCGCCTCGGGCTCGACCGCGAGATGAACGTTGATCCGCCCGCGCGGCGCGTCGGCCTCGGCGGCGCGACGCGCCTCGATCGACTGCGCCGCGTTCTGCAGCAGGTTGGTGAGAACCTGCGCGATCTGGCGCGAATCGCAGCGCAACGTCACCGGCTGTTCGGGCAGCACCGCGACATAATCGATGTCCGGATTCGCCAATTGCTGCAGCACGAGTCCCTGTCGGATCAACTCGTTCAGATTCTCGCGCTTGAACACAGGCGCCGGCAGGCGCGCAAAGGCCGAAAACTCGTCGACCATGCGCCTGAGATCTCCGACCTGCCGGATGATCGTGTCGGTGCACTTGGAGAAGACGTCGGGGTCGCTCGAAATCTCCTTGAGATATTTCCGCCGCAGCCGTTCCGCCGAAAGCTGGATCGGCGTGAGGGGATTCTTGATCTCGTGGGCGATGCGGCGCGCCACGTCGGCCCAGGCCGCGGTGCGCTGCGCCGACACCAGCTCGGTAATATCGTCGAAAGTAACCACATAGCCCTGGGTCACGCCGGCCTCGCGGTCCGCCGCGATGCCGACCGACAGATGCCGCGCCCGTCCGTTCTGCACCACCGTAACCTGGCCCTCGATGGGGCGTTCGGGATGGCTCTGAACGTCGTGCAGAAGCTGTTCGATTCCGGGCATCGCCACCGTTACCGACAGGCCGACCAGGTCCTCGGCGGCGGTGCCGAGGAAGCGCACCGCCGACGGATTGGCGACCGTGATGCGGCCATCCTCGTCGAGGCCGATCACCGCCGCGGAAACGCCGGCGAGAACCGCCTCTATGAAACGCCGTCGCTCGACCATCTCGCGATTCGCGGCGACGAGCTCGGTCCGCTGCGCCTCGAGCTGCATGGTCATGCGGTTGAAGGCATGCCCGAGATTCGCCATCTCATCGTCGGCGGCGGCCACCGGAACGCGGGCGGAGAGGTCGCCGCCGCGCACCCGTTCGGCCGCCGAGATCATGCTCGATATCGGCCGCACCAGCCGGGTCGCGATCGCAAGCCCGAAGGTGATCGCGGCCAAGAGCGTCAACAGCGACACGACAATGTAGATCAGCGCGAAGGTGACCTCGATCCGTGGTCGCTCGGCCTCCAGCCGTTGGTAAGCGGCGGCCGCCTGTCGCGCGCGCTCGAGATGCGCGATCACGTCCGGTTCGATGAGCCGGCCGACATAGAGATAACTATCGAGAAAGTTGTCGAGCCGGACCAGGGCCCGGACGCGGTCCTCGTTGTCGGAGGTGAGAACCACCACGTCCCCTTTCGCCGCCTTCTCCAGCGCCCACTCCGGCACCTTGTCGAATTCCATCAGAAAGCTGAGGCGCGAGCGCGCCATGATGTGGCCCTGCGAATCGAACACCATCGCCTCGGACAGCGAGCGGAGTTGCACCTGGGTGTTGATGACCCGATCGAACAGGGCCGGATTGCTCGCCAATTCCGGGGCGTCGCGGTTGAGATCGGCGGCCATGGCGAGAACGTCCGCCTTGATCGCCCGCCGGTGCTCGTGCATGTAGGCCTCGGCGACCGCGACCGACTCGTTCACCGCCGTCACCACCTGCTTGCTGAACCACACCTGCAGCCCGAAGTTGAAGAACAGCGCGGAAAACACCGACACGATAATGGCCGGAAGCACAGCGACGATGCTGAACAGCAGCACGACCCGGGCATGCAGCTTCGAGCCCGCGACGCCGCTGCGGCGCTCGAGCCAAAGGCGGACCACCCGCTGCGCCACGACGGCGCTCAACAAAAGCAGGATGACAAGGTCGGCGAGCAACAAGCTGCGCAGGAGAAACTGGTTGCTCGCGGTGGGAACGCCGCCGGTCAGGCAGAGGTAGGTCGCGACCCCCGATACGATGGCGCCGAACGCCAGCGATACGGTCATTTTGCGGGCGAGGCCGACGCGACGGCCCCAAGCCGAAAACTCCATCAGGGCGGTCAGGGCCGCCGTCAGAAGGTTGTCGAACGTCCTTTTGCCCCAGGGTGCCGGCATGGTCATGCGGAACACTACCCTATGGCCGGGGAACCGGCAATTTCAGCTTGGCCTGGCTTGGCTTGGCTTCGCCCCCCGTCCCGGGCCGGCTAGCGCATGCCGCGCCAGACCTGGATGTCGAGATCCCGGATCTTTTTCCGCAGCGTGTTGCGGTTGAGCCCCAGCAGCTGGGCGGCCCTGATCTGATTGCCCCGGGTGGCCGAGAGCGTCAGGGTGATCAGGGGTCGCTCGATCTCGCGCAGGACCCGGTCGTAAAGCCCGGCCGGCGGCAGGTGCTCCCCGTGGGCGGTAAAATAACGCGCAAGATGCCGCTCCACCGCGCCGCTCAGATTATCGCCCTCGCCGGCGGCTTCGGCGGCCGGCGAGGGCGGCGTCGCGTCGGCGAGTTCGGCCTCGATCACCGGCACGTCGATGATCTC
>JAJYTL010000085.1 GCA_021793055.1 Pseudomonadota bacterium | reverse complement strand
GGCGCGCCGGGCCTCGGGCCGCTTCACCTCGCCACCCTCACGCGGCAGAGCCCGGTGCCGGCGATCGCGCTCGGCGGCGTCGGCGCGCGCACGGCGCGGCGGCTCAACGGCATCCGGCTCGCCGGCGTCGCCGCGATCTCGGGCCTCGCAACCAAGGCCGAAGGGCTCAAGCCTTGAGGTAGTGGAATTTCCGCATCACGTCGCCGTGATCGGCGACGATCTTTTCGATCTGTGATGGCGTCAAGCGGTCGCGCCACTGGCCCGCTTTGCCGGCGCGGAAGAACGCGCTCGAAAGATCGGAGCGCTCGATGAAGCCTTCCCTCTCCTCCTGCTTTTTCATTTCGCCGAAGGAGGAGAAGCGAATCGCCTTTTGGAGCCGCTCGAGCGGCGGCTTCAGGCCGAGGAATTCGGCCACTTTGCGGAAGGTCGGACCCGGCTTAGTCAGCATGTCCTCGTAGCGCACGATGAGGAGCGCGCGGTGCGGCATGGCGGTCCAACTTTGCACGTGCTGCGACCAGGTGCCGTAGTATTGCGGCACGTTGCTCTCTGTGAAGCCGGTGCGGGCCTGAGCGCTGTTCATTATCTCGATGGCGCCGTCGATATCGGTGCCGAAATGCGATGCGCTCGAGATCGCGACGTCGCGCGGATCGCGCACGATATAGATCGCGCCGGCGGTGTAATCCATGGTGATGAGGGGCGCGCCTGCGATCTCGGTCAGTGCCATGTGGGTCTTAACAAACACCGAGTCCGGAAAGACTTGGGTTAAGACTCGATGCACCAGCGGACGAAGTTTGGCTAGTTCTTCGTGGCTCGCGCCCGCTATCGACCGGCCAGAGACCTGCTCGTACCACATCGGGTGCGTGTCGCCGAGGGTAAACTGAGTAAGCTCATTGATTCTAGTCGGCTCGGGCGGATCGAGCAGCAGGTTGTGCAGAAAGGCCCGCATCCAGGTATTGCCGGATTTGGGATAGGAAGCGATCCAGATGATACCGCCCATGCCGCCTGCTTGCGTGACCTCTGGCCGAAGGGGAACCGCCAACGCCAAGCCGACCCCGGGCCAGCGTTGCGCCGCTTCTAGCTCATCTCGGGCGATGGGGCAATCGGAACCGAGCGGCCGGCAAGGCGGGCGGATTTCGACGATCCGACCCGTCCCTCTGCCGCGCGAACCGGCGCCCGAGCATTATCTCGAGAAGCGGACCCGCTTTTCGGACGAGGTCTCGCTCAGGATCATTGAGGCAGCGCACGGAGATGATTTTGGGTCAATCCGACCCAAAATCACCGTGCGCTAGAATGTGAGCTGCGTGCCGACGAGATAGATCCAGGCTCGGTTCTGGTTCGCCGGATTGCTGTCGTGGGCCTTGAGATCGACGTATTGCACGCCGCCAACCATGCTGACGCCGGGACCAAGCGTATAGGAACCGCCCAGGCTCACGCCGGACAAGGTGTCGTGGCCGAGGCCGACGCCAGCGTCGTTTTCGACGTTGGTCGCGGTGTAGTGGTAGGTGATGGCGGCGAAATAGGGCCCGTTGCCATAGGAGAGGCCGACGTCGTAATCGGTCTGCCGCGTGCCGGCGACGTTGCCCGGCGCGCCGTAGCGGGTGCCGAGGTTATCGGTGCGAAAACTGGCGCCGAGGGTGAAGTTCTTGTAGCCGACATTACCGCCGAGACCGAACTGGTCGCGGTCCTTCAGGTTGTTGTTGGCATTGGCTTGGGCCTCAAGGCTCGAATGGCCGTAGCCGCCGTAGCCGGTGACGCTGACGCCATCGAAGGTGCCGGTGTAGTTCACCGCTGTTTCGATGATGTTGGACTGAACCCCGGCGTTGTTGCTGCTTGGCATTTGGCCGAAGAAAACACAGGAATTCAGATAGTCGCCAGAGATATCAGCCGTGGACTTGCCGTTCGACATGCAGCTCGACGGGGTGTAGGAAATGCCGAGCTGGAAGCCCGCGATACGCGGCGTAAAGTAGCTGATCTTCTCGCCAAGATCGTTCACGGTCGGGAAGCTGATATAAGTCGTCGGGCTGGCCGCGAGATTGCTGCCGAGGCCCATTTCGAGGAAGTAGGGCGAGTTGAGGCCATGGCCGGGAATTGGCGTCGCCGCGCCAGCCCACAGTTTGTAGGCGGCGGACTGCGTCGAACCAAGCTCCATTCGGCCGTAATTTCCGTATTCGAGAAAGAGGTAGTCCTGATAGGTGGTCATCGCCACCACGGGCTGTGCGCCGCTAGAGTTCGGCGCTGTGGGATTATTGCCATTAAGCTGTAAATCGACGCCTGCCTTAATGCCGTTGTCAAACTTCGCCTCACCCTTGAATTCGATGATCGAACGCGGCCGGATCGAGACTTTCCGCGTCTGGTAGCCCGGCTCTCCTGTAGCGTCGCTCTGGCTGGCGCCAACGAGAAAACCCTGAAAGAAACCGCCAACCTGGATTTGGATCGGCTGAGTGCCCGCGCTCGCCGCGGCCATTGCTTTCGGCACCGGCGTCGCCACCATGGTGGTCGCAAAACCGACGACAAAAAGCGCTGTAGTCCCGTAGAGAAATTTTCGCATGGTTACCCCCATTCGCTTTGCGTCTTCAGGTTCGCGGTGGGCAAATTTCAGAAAGGATCAGAAATCTCGTCCGCGAGAAAAAGCCTCGATCGGGAGAGGACAGAGCAAATATCTTGCCAAGCATAACTGACCAAAGGAATAGAGATTTTCAGGCATAAAATCTCCTGCGATTGCCGCAATCCCATTAATTGCCGATAAAAAGTGCCCAAGATATAGGCAGCCGGCATATATATTGCCCATCGGAAGGCCTTTCCCGCCAGCGCCAAATGGCCGCCAATTTTACTGTTGCCGACCAATGCTAGTTGCGCTGGAATATCCGCCTACTGGCCGTGTATTTTCTGATATGTGGAATTTAAAGAGGCTCGATGTGCTAGGAGCGAAAGTGATGCGTCGCCACATCTCTCTTGCCAGTCTCGCCGTTGCCGCCTTGACGCTTGGCGCCTGCGCGCATGGCGTGACCACGATTTACGGGCAGGATACGGCCTCGCTTTACACGCCGAGCCTCGTGGCCTATGCCACGCAATCCGGCACGCTCTACACCATCGTCCGCGGCAATCCGTTCGGACCCGGCCCCGGCAACCCGGAGGCGATCGCCGCGAGCCTGCAGTCCCCCGGCTGGTACCCGCCCTTCCGCTTCGTCACCCGGCCGATGCCAGGCTCGCGCACCGACGCGCGCCTGGTCTTGATCTTCAACCCGGTGGATCGGACCTCCGGCGATGACGAAACCTGTCGCGCGCCACAGCTACAACAGATACGCCCCGGCGGCGGACCGGTCCGGCTGCAGGCCGTCTTTTGCATCGGCAGCCGCTATGTCTCCCACGTCGCGGTCATGGGGCCGCCAGCTTCGAGCCCGCAGGACCCGGCCTTCCAGGAAATGATGAACGAGACCCTGGCTTCGCTTTTGCCGCCGCTCCTGAACCAGGAGATTAATGCGTCGATCCAATCCGGCGGCAACCTCTCTCGATAGCCCCGTATGCGGCACCTGTTCTCGCCGTCGAAAGTCCGATCTCCATCCGGCGCTACATTCCAGCCGTTCATCGGTCGGTACCAACCACTACGGCCCCCGCTGACCTTTGCCGCCCGATCCCGACGCCTCGCGACGCCGGTAGCACAAGGCAGTGCGGCAGCTCTCCAGGGTAAAACACGTGACCTTCGTGCCACAAACCCGTCGCATCTACGACCGCACCCTCCGGGTGATATCGGGCTTTGGGCTTTATGGCTCCCTCGCCCGGATTCGCACGACTCATATGCGCTTCCTGTTCGTCAGTCCGGCACCTTGCGTACAGCTTCCTTCAGACCCTGCCTCAAGGCGACGCCCTTGCTGTTCGGCTAACAGTTCCCATCACCAGGGCCCATAGAGGACCATCGCCTCCAAGTCATCCACCGAATACCACCCCAGTCAGACCGCGCCAGCCACGGCGCTCCGCGCCATGCCTGGCGCGCAAAAAAAAGGAGCGGGCCGAAGCCCGCTCCTCTCTGATGGAACCGAAAGTTCCGCGTTGACTAGAAGAACAGCGCGGTACCGACGGAGTAGATCCAAACAGAGTTTTCGGCTCCGGGGCCGTTGTCGAACGAATCCCACTTGCCGTGCTCGATGCCGGCGTTCAGGTTCACGCCGGGCCCAATCGCGTAATTGCCGCTAAAGACAACGCCATTGAACTTGTCCTTGCCGGCAGTCTGACCAGACGCCGTGCAGTATCCAGTTACCGCTTCACCGCACTTCTGGCTGGACTGAGCATAGGCATAGGAAGCGCCGACGGCCCAAGGTCCGGTGTGGTAGGTCAGGCCAACGTTGGCGTCCCAGCGGTTCGTCGGCGCGATGCCGGCGACCTCAGACTGAATGCCAGTACCTGCGCCAACACCAACGGCGCCCGTGCCGGCAGCGCCGCCGAACTTGTTACCCTCGTTGCTATAGCGGAAGCTGGCGCCGAGCTGGAAGCCCTGATAGCCGATATTGGTGCCGCCGCCGTACTCTTCGAGGCCCCGCATGCTGCTGTTCCCGTACGCCTGGGCAGCCACAGACGCGTGCCCCAAGCCCAGGTAAGCGCCCACATCGACACCGTTGAACTTGCCGACGTAGTTCAGGCCGGCCTCGACAATATCGTTTTGCTGCGCGGCGATGTTACTTGCCGGCATCTGACCAAAGAACAAGCAGGACCCGGCTTGGCCGACGGGCGCGCCGCCCGCCGTGCCGCCGTTATTCTGGTCGGCGCCTGTGAAGGGCTCGTTGTTCATCATGCAGTTCTCGGGCGCATACGAAACGCCGAGCTGGAAGCCAGCGACTCGAGGCGTGAAGTATGTAATCTTCTCCGCACGATCGACGTCGCCCATGTCGATCAACGTGGTCGGCTGCCCGAGGGAATTGGCGCCGCCCAGTTGCCCCGTTGCCGGCGAGTTCCAGCCATGGGCAGTGGTGCGGAACGGCGTGTTCGCGCCATACCACATCTTACGCGCGGCGCCCGGGGTAGCGCCGATCTCGACCCGGCCATACTGAGCCAAGTTCAAGAACGCGAAGCCGCCGCCGATTGTGTCGGCGCTCTGCAAGTTGCCTGTGTATTGGAGCGGGCTCGCATTGTTGGTGCGGATCTGCAGATCGACGCCGGCACTGATGCCATTGTCAAACTTGCCGATGCCGTGAAAGTCAACCCACGACCGGTCGTAGAGCTGACGGTTCATCTTGTTGGCGCCCGGATACAGGCCGCCTTTCTGACTCACCCCCTGCAAGAATCCAATGAACCCGCCGCCGACTTTAATCTGAATCGGCTGGGTGCCCGCACTTGCCGCCGCCATCGCCTTAGGCATCGGCATGGCCAGAAGGCCAACCGCAGCAAGGGCGCTGGTTCCCAAAAGTAGTTTTTTCATCTTGTGGACCTCTCTCTCGACGTCGATGCCACGAAACAAGCGGTAGATCACTTGCATACCGCCGCGGTGGGATGAAGCCACCTGCGGCCTGTAGGGTCAAGGCTACAGCGCGGCCAATCGTGCGAAAAGCCGCCGACTGTTGCGAACATGCCACAAGAGCAACGGTCCCCGGGGTGATGCCACGAAACCAGAGTGGGATCTGCTGGGAGCGGGCCTACGGCCCTCTCTCAAGTGGATGGTGAAGACCGCGGGCTGACAGGCGCCGGCAAGCTCGCAGAGTTACCGATGATAGATTGTGATGGTTTCCGCTTAAGAGATTGACAAAATTATATAATGTTAGACAACAGTCGGCCATTTTTCAGTGTCGCGGCGCTTTTTTACGCGGTTGCGAAGGCCGCGTTCGAGTTGGCTTTCGTCCGGGGCGGGTTTATAAGGCGGAGCTTTGGAGCCTGATTATCGGGTGCCGAATTGGCCGAGACGAGAGCCAAGCTCCACCTTATAGTACGCTGCATAGTAATAGTGCGCTGCAGGATTTGCCCTTCAGGTAGCCGCCACCGGAGAGGGCAATCTCGCTCCAGGCAAGAGGAATATTGAATGCCGCTGAGGTTGGATTGGGGCCGGGCCGTGATACTAGCTTTTGCGGCCCTTGGGCTATTGACATTGGCTGCTTGCAGTCACGATCAGAACCTAGTGCAAGCCTCCTATCCAGAGCAAGCTGTCCCGGGAACCGATATCTATACGCCAAACGGTCAGCCGATTTACAAGGGCTACCAGGGTACGGAATCGATGTTCGGCAAGGGCGGCGCGCTCGGCGGCCTTTTCGGCGGCGGCTCGAAACCCTCGGGCGGCGTGCCTGGCGGCGGCATCGCGGTCAACGCCTATCTCTGGCGCGCCTCGCTCGACACCGTGAGCTTCATGCCGCTCGCTTCGGCCGATCCCTTCGGCGGCGTCATCATCACCGACTGGTATTCGACGCAAAAGGCGCCGAACGAGCGCTTCAAGCTGGTTATCTATATCGTCAGCCGGCAATTGCTGGCGACCGGGGTCAAGGTCGCCGTCTACAAGCAGACGCGCGAGAACGGCACCTGGACCGACGCGCCGGTGAAACCGGACACCGCGGTCAAGATCGAGAACGCCATTCTGACCCGGGCGCAGCAGCTGCGCAGCGGCGCCAGTTCCTGACCGGTTCCAGAGACGAGACCGAGTTTCCGAGACCATGATATTCCCGAAACAGATCTGACAAAATCGGCTCGCGGCGGGGCGACGGCGGCTTCGGGACCATCGGCGCGTAACGGCCGGCGAGCGGAAATGAGTGCCATGACGCCGCGCTACAATCACAAAGAAGTCGAGAAGAAGTGGCAGGAGGCCTGGGCCGAGCGCGCGACCTTCGCGGTCGGCGAGGACCGCAGCAAGCCGAAATACTATGTCCTCGAGATGTTCCCCTACCCGTCCGGGCGCATCCACATGGGCCATGTCCGCAACTACACCATGGGCGACGTGGTGGCGCGCTACAAGCGCGGGCGCGGCTTCAACGTGCTGCACCCGATGGGCTGGGACGCGTTCGGCCTGCCGGCCGAGAACGCCGCCCGCGACCAGGGCACCGACCCCGCCGCCTGGACCTACCGCAACATCGCGGAGATGCGGCGCGATTTGAAGAGCATGGGGCTCTCGCTCGATTGGAGCCGCGAGATCGCGACCTGCCATCCCGGCTATTACCACCAGCAGCAGAAGCTCTTTCTCGATCTCTACAAGGCGGGCCTCGTGTACCGCAAGGAAAGCGCCGTCAACTGGGACCCGGTGGATGAGACCGTGCTCGCCAACGAGCAGGTGATCGAGGGCCGTGGCTGGCGCTCGGGCGCGCCGGTCGAGCGGCGCAAGCTGCCGCAATGGTTCTTCCGCATCACCGCCTTCGCCGACGAACTGCTGCGCGGCCTCGACGATCTCGAACGCTGGCCGGAGCGGGTGCGGCTGATGCAGCGCAACTGGATCGGCCGCTCGCCCGGCCTGCGGCTGAACTTTTCGCTCAAGGACGACCCGCGGACGGTCGAGATCTTCACCACCCGGCCGGACACGCTGTTCGGCGCGAGCTTCCTCGCGCTGTCGGCCGATCATCCGCTCAGCGTCGACCTCGCCGACAAAGACCCGGCGATCGCCGCCTTCCTCGCCCGCTGCCGCCAGACCGCGACCAGCGAGGCGGCGCTGGAGACCGCCGAGAAGCTCGGCCACGACACCGGCCTCAAGGCGCGCCATCCCTTCATCGAAGGCGCCGAGTTGCCGGTCTATATCGCCAACTTCGTGCTTTACGAATACGGCACCGGCGCGATTTTCGGCTGCCCAGCGCATGACGAGCGCGATTTCGAGTTCGCCCGCAAGTATGGCCTGCCGATTCGCTGGGTGGTGGCGCCGCCCGATATCGACCGCGCGGCGCTGCAGGCGCGCGAGGCGGCCTTCACCACCCACGAGGGCACGCTGTTCAATTCCGGTTTTCTCGACGGCATGAGCGTGCCGGACGCGATCGCGGCGGCGATCCAGCGCGCCGAGGCGCTCGGCATCGGCAAGGGCACGGTTACCTATCGCCTGCGCGACTGGGGCGTCTCGCGCCAGCGCTATTGGGGCTGCCCGATCCCGATGATCCATTGCCCGGCCTGCGGCACCGTCGCGGTGCCGGACGCCGACCTTCCGGTCCTGCTGCCGGACGACGTCCGCTTCGACCGCTCGGGCAATCCGCTCGCCAACCATCCGACCTGGAAGCACGTCCCCTGCCCGCAATGCGGCGGCGCCGCCGAGCGCGAGACCGATACCTGCGATACCTTCGTCGACAGCTCGTGGTATTTCGCGCGCTTCTGCTCGCCGCGCGCGGCCGAGCCGGCGACCAAGGAAGCGGTCGATTACTGGCTCCCGGTCGATCAATATATCGGCGGCATCGAGCACGCTATTTTGCATCTGCTCTATGCCCGCTTCTTCACCCGCGCGCTGCACAGCATCGGCAAGGTCGCGGCGCCGGAGCCCTTCGCCGGGCTGTTCACCCAGGGCATGGTGTGCCACCAGACCTACCAGAACGCGGCCGGCGCCTGGCTCTATCCCGATCAGGTGGCCGAGGGCGCCGACGGCAGCCTGCGCGAGGTGGCGAGCGGCGCGCCGGCCACCGTCGGCCGGGTCGAGAAAATGTCGAAGTCGAAGAAGAACGTCATCGACCCCGGCACCATCATCGACCAGTACGGCGCCGATACCGCGCGCTGGTTCATGCTTTCCGACAGCCCGCCCGAGCGCGACATGGAATGGACGGCGTCGGGTGCCGACGGCGCCTGGCGCTTCGTGCAGCGGCTGTGGCGGCTCACCGGCGACAACCTGGAAAAGCTCGCCGGCGTTGGCGCCAAGCCCGCGGCCGGGATCTCGGACAAGGCGACGGCGCTGCGCCGCGCCAGCCACAAGGCGATCGCCGGCGTCACCGAGGACATCGAGCGCTTTCACTTCAACCGCGCCGTCGCCCGAATCTACGAACTCGCCAACGCGGTGCAGGATTTCGCCGCCGCCGACATCGACGACGCCGATAGCGCGGCGCTGCGCGAGGCGCTGGAGACCCTGACCCTGCTGATCGGGCCGATGATGCCCCATGTCGCCGAGGAGCTTTGGCAAGCACTCGGCCACGACAACCTGCTCGCCGACGAGCCCTGGCCGGCGGCCGACCCGGCGCTGGTCGAGGACGCCACCGTCACCGTCGCGGTGCAGGTTTCGGGCAAACTCCGCGCCACCATCGAGATCGCCCGCGATCTCGACAAGGCGGCGATCGAGGCGGTGGCGCTCGGCAACGACAACGTGCAGCGCGCGATCGCCGGCCGGCCGGTGCGCAAGCTGATCGTCGTGCCGAACCGGATCGTCAATGTGGTGGTCTAGGGGTCACGACCACGCGCCGCCGCGCCCTGGCCGGAGCGCGCCGGCGCTTTCGCTTGTCGCCCGCTGGCGCCGCGCCGCGCCCGGCCTCGGCCTGCTGCTTGCCGCCTGCGGCTTCCATCCGCTCTACGGCCAAGCCGACGCGCCCGCCCGGGCGGCGCTGCGGAGCATCGTCGTAGACCGGGTCAAGGCGCCGAGCGCCCCGCGCGCCGGCCAGCTCATCCATAACGATCTCGAAGACCAGCTCGCGCCGCGCGGGCGCTCGGGGCCGCCGCGCTTTCGCCTCGAGGCCACGGCCGCGGAAACCGATTCGGCGCAGCTCGTGAATTCCGCGAGCCAGATCACGCGCAACCAGCTGTCGCTTGTCGTGACCTATCGCCTGATCGATACGCGCAGCAATCAGGTGGTCGCCTCCAACACGTTGGCGCGCGCCGTGAGCTACGACGTGCTGCGCATCAATTACGGCAATATCGTCGGCGCGGCGGACGCCCGGCGGCGGCTGGCCCGCCAGATCGCGGACGCGATCGCGGCCCGGCTCGCGGTCTGGTTCAGCCGCCACGAGAAGGCCCCGGCGTGAAGCTCGCGGCGCGCCAGATCGCGGGCTTTCTCGCCAAGCCCGATCCCGCGGTCCGCGCCGTTCTGATCTATGGCCCGGATGCCGGGCTCACGCGCGAGCGCGCCCGATTGCTCGCCCGCACCGTGGTGCCGGATGCCGCCGATCCCTTCCGCATCAGCGAGATCGCCGCCCCGGCCCTGGCCTCGGACCCCGGCCTTCTCGCCGACGAGGCCGCGGCCTTGAGCTTCACCGGCGGCCGCCGCCTGGTGATGCTGCGCGACGCCGGCGACCGCCTGAGCCGGATCTTCGCGGATTTTCTCAAATCGCCGGTGGGCGAGGCTTTCATCTTGGTCGAGGCCGGCGATCTCGACCGCCGCTCCTCGCTGCGCAAGCTGTTCGAGACGGCACCGAACGCGGCCGCGCTGCCCTGCTACGGCGACGACGAGGCGAGCCTTGGCCTATTGATCAACGAGGTCGTCGGCGCCGCCGGGCTCCGCATCGAGCCGGCGGCGCGGCAAGCGCTGGCGCAGAACCTCGGCGGCGACCGCGGCGTCTCGCGCCAGGAACTCGAGAAGCTGGTCACCTACATGGGCGGCCCGGCGGCCGGCGTGGCGACGGCGGCGCGCACCGTAACCCTGGCCGACGCACTGGCAGTGGTCGGCGACAGTTCGGCGCTCGCCCTCGACGACGTCGTCGACGGGGCGTTCTGCGGCGACGCCGGCGCCGTCGAGCGCGCGCTGGCGAAAAGCCTCCTGGCCGGCGAGACGCCGGTCGCGGTGCTGCGGGCGGCGAACCGCCACGGCCAACGGCTTCATCTCGTGCTCGGCCGGATCGAGGCCGGCACTCCGGCCGCGACGGTTCTGCGCGAGCTCAGGCCGCCGCTCCATTTCCGCCGCGAAAACGCCTTCCGCGCCCAGCTCCGGCGCTGGTCGCGCCCGGCCCTCGAAGCCGCCCTGGGCCAGCTCTGGAAGACCGAAATCGCCTGCAAGAGCACTGGCGCGCCGGATGTCGCGCTGTGCCGCGCGGCGCTCCTAAGGCTGGCGCTGGCCCGCCCGGCCGCCGCCTGAGCCGGGCGCGGCATCGGCCCGCGCCCGCGCCGCGCCGCCGGATGGCCC
>JAJYTL010000084.1 GCA_021793055.1 Pseudomonadota bacterium | reverse complement strand
TTAAGCGATGACCGCGATGAGCGGCTGAAAGAGCGAAGCGGCCGGCGGTAATCGGTGCCGGCGAAACCGCTCGGGTAAGGCGTGACGAGCGGGCTTCGACAAATTCGCGATCAAAAACCCCTAAAGGGCGTGTTCCCCCGTTAGGGGGGCGACAGGGGAGAATTCCGGCGAGGGTGCGGGGAAGTCGGCGCCGGTCGGCGCCGTCGGCCGAGAGCTCGTGCGTTCAGCCGAAGCGGTGCGGCGGCGTGAGCGCCGGTGCAAAGTTGGAGTTCACGGCCTGAAGGTGCTGCCGCTCGATCACCCCGCCGATGCGGCGGGTGCCGGGGCTGCGGACGGCCTCCGCTGCGAAAACGCCACAACGTGGGAGGCCATGAACCATAGCGTCAGCAGCACCTTACTTCGAGTCATGATCGGACCGGCCTTGACGGATGCTTGACGGCCACTAGCTGCAAACTCCCAGGTGGATTTTTTAATCTGCGCGCCCATGCCTTTGTCCCGCCACGCTCTGGAAAAATGAAGCCATTCGGCCATCACTTGGACGCCAAATAGAGAGCACATGCACGGTTGTCCGAGCACCGCTTGGCGAACGCGACACGAGAAGGCGACCGCTCTTTCTTCCACCTGGTTGGCACGAGAACATTTTGAGAGGTCAAGTTGATATAAAGCGCCGGCGCGCTTTGCCATGGCCCCCCTTCTCTTATTGCGCATCGGATAAGGCAGATTGCATCGTCTGATCGGCACCGCCGCCATTTGCTTCCACGGACAATAGATTTTCAGTTCCGAGCACCACCGCCAGCAGTCTAATTGCATGTCTGAGTCCGGGGCTTGCCATCCGATCGCGTCCGGTTCTACGTTCGCCCTGTTGCGCGAGGCGGCTTGGATCCGGGACAACGAGAAGGCCTATAAATCCGCGCTTATCGCCTGCAGTTTCGTTGCCCTCGCCCCGCGACTTGACTTGTTTAGGCGCGAGACCGAGCGCATCCGCCCACATTTTGTGATGGGTCTCGGCTTCGGATGTTGTCTGACCCTCCTGTGGGTAGTGCACCAGAACGATCTCATGGGGGCGAATTCCGAGGCGGTAAAGAAAATTTTGATAGGACCTGGCCTCTCCGAATGTGGTGAAGCGCACATCGCCGGCACCCGTACTGTAGCCCGTTAGAAACATATCGCAGCCGTATCGCAGCGAGTACCGCGAAGCCGGCGGCAGCCCGTTGACCTGATCGAAAATCTGCTCGATGAAACAGCGATCGAGTGGATCAAGCCGCCTACCGGAGAATACCCGCCCTGACTTATCCGCGTGCCGCAGCTCACCTTTGCGAGTCTTCATTTCGCGGATCTGCGATGCTCTCTCTGCCCACATTCCGATTTCGGTCTCCGGAACGCCATATGCCGCTTCCAACGCAACCGCGGTCTTAGCGGCTTCCAGCCCCGTCAATATCAACTCAACGAGCCGCCACGGAGGAAGCTTGACGGGCGGATCCGGAAGTCGCGTCACATTTGCTTTTTGTGCCTTACCTTCATAAGAGTCCCGAAATTTTTCCTGGTTCGCTTTACGGATTGCAGGAAGAAGCGGGGCGACCAAAATACCTCCTCTGTCTTCTTTGCCGGATAGGCTTGCCGGCACCTTGAGCGAAAGCCCGCGCACCAAGGCGTGGATCGCAGCACGACTCACACGGGGCTGGGCTGCGGGGTCGGCTAAAGCCCGGCCAAGCAGCCAATCACATAGGTGAAGATAATGCAGGATGGTTGTTCCCGGACTCGCGTGACCGCAAAGCGTCGAGATGCCGTAAACCAGGCGCCGGCCCGCTGTAGCGCCAAAAAGCGCCGCGATGCTTTCATCCGACATAAGCTCATTGATGTGCGGTCTTTTCCGGGAACTAAATCTGTCCGCCAATCCAGGGGTCGGCTGCCTCATAACCCTTGACAGCGTCCACGTAGCGAAGGAGTGGCGCAGGTGATGAAACCTCAGGGTCCGGTCCCCCGTGACCTGGTGCAATGCCTTCGTAATAGGATCGAAGACGTCCGCCGCGAGGAGCGGCACTGTGGGCTGGCCAAGGACGCAGAATAGTAAATGATCCGGACAGCGCTGACGGTCCTCATTTACTCGTCGTCTTACCCATCGCAAGACCCGCTCGACGATATGAGAGGGCATCAGCGGACGCATGGGGATGATGCGATGCGACGCGATGCTTTTCACGCGAGCGTAGCGGTTCGATCTCACCAAAAGCGCCGGGGCCGCGTCGCCCATGATGTCCCCGACCCTTAGCGTCAATGCTTCCTGGCGCCTGAGACCGCCATAAAAACCCAAGATCGCAATCAGGGCTCGTATCTCGCTTTTCCTTTTTCGGCCCCCCTTTTCACCGCCAATGACTTTCAGAAGATTCTGAAAATCCCGGAATGACACGAGGTTCGCGTCTACGCCGTGCTCGCTTGCCAGACCGCCGCCGCGGATCTCCGCATAGTTGATCGCGGGAGCCACGAATCTCCTTGTTAGAAATTCATGAAACGCAACGAGCCGGTTGGCTGTATATGCTTGGTCCCTCAGGGTGCCTTTGGCGTCGATGATATCCCGGTAAAGCTCCTCTATTTCATCGGCGGTCAAATCTGCGATGTCGCCGGCCGACGCGCTTTCGAGAAGCGGCCAAGCCACGGCAGCGTAGTAGCGCGATACCGATCCGGGGGTGAGGCGCTTCACATGAAAGCGGCTTTGCTCGTTGGCTGGGGGCCTCAAAAGAAGATAAAGCCCCCAACTGACGAGGTAGTACAGCATGGGCGCCAACATGGCGCCCTTTGTCTCTAGGACCTGCTTGAGCTCCCGACGGCATTTTTCCGCGCCTGTTTCAGGGCCTTGTCCGGGTCTGCGTAGAATGTGAAGAATTTCGCGGAGAAGCTCGGGCTGCTGATCCAAATGAAAGGGACCCTGAATGGTATGGTCCTCGGTATCGCGCCCCTCTAGAACCACTCCCTCGACGTCGCGCTTCTCGTCAACGGGGACCGCCTTGCCCAGTCGGATGCGTGCCCATGTCGCCCCCGACACTGAAACGGACGCGGTCCTGCAGGCAGCATACTCGACCAGGTACGGGGGTATCACGAGCCGCGCTCGTGTCGTGGCCCAAGTTAAAAACGAAGTGGTGCTCGCCAACGCAGCGGCCCGACCCACATCCAGTGTCCCAATAAAAGCCTCCAGACATCGTGAGGGCGATGCGCTCGGTATCGCGAGGAGTTGTTCCCTATCTGCATAGGCAAGCCAGCGCACCACCAGGATCTCCGTTAAAGGATCGCAAACCATCGTCTGTAGAGCAGCACCGGCTTTTGATCAGTAGCTGGCGTTGTTCCTTCGGGGTGCGTGCCCCTCAGGGCTCGTCGCTTCCGTGCAGTCTTTGTCGGCACCGGCCCGCTGAAGGCCTCGGCCGCCATATTCAAGCAGACCCCTTTATCGTCTACGTGAAGATCCCTCTTTCTCAGCGCCTCCCACCAGGGCTCAAGACACGATTTCGATAACAGGCCACCAAAGACAATCGCGGAAAACAGCAACTGCCCGAGCCGAACGTCAGGGCGTCCATCTGGTTCTCGTTCGAGGCTTTCGAGAAACTTCCGTTCAAGCTTTCGCAATCGGCCCAGACCGCGGAAATTCTCGGGAGAAATAGTCGAAGGCTCCCGGGCAATGGCCACCGGCACCGCTGGCATCGGCACGCGCCAGCCCAAGCTCTCCGTGCCCTTTTCGAAACCTATCGCCAGAAACTGGGCTGCGGTCTTGTATGAGTAGCTTGAAAGGAGGCGTTGGAGCTCTGCTGTAAACCTGGAGACCTCCTCGCGACTGAGTGTTACGCCTCTCTGTCCTGAAAGAAGCTCCGGATGGTGCTCGCCGAGCAGAGAAAGGACTTTGCGCCTCGCTGCCCGGCGGCCTTGGCGGAAGGACTCCAGGCGTTTGTCACCCCTGTGTCCTTTCCCTTCTGGTACCTCACCTTTATAGGTCGTCGTTTCCGCGGTTGCGGTTGCGGGGTCCCCGCCGCCGTCCTGGGCCGCGTTCCTCCTGGGGCGGAGTAGATCCGTCCAGATTGATGCGATTACCGTCACCGCTATCTCGCGAAGCCTCGCTGAGGCTCCCAGCCGCACTCCTTAATGATGCGGTTAAGACACGGCGCCAAGGCCTGTTTGTATTGCTGTGGACTCATCGCGGAATATCTGCCCCAGGGCTCTTCTCCTCGTTCCCAATGCCCCATAAAGGCGGCGACGATTTCCGCTGGACAATTCTCTTCGAGCAATCGGCTTCGTAAATAATGACGGCCGGCATTCGCTGGAAGGAAAAACTTTGAGCCGGTGTAGTGTTTGATGATCCCTGGCCTTAGTGGAAACGCCCGACCCCCGGCGTTAAAGATAAAAAGACCCTCTACGTGGCTCCTGATGTCCCGCCGCGTTCTGCGCACCAGGGGCTTCTCACCTGCCCGATAACGGCGCTTCTCGTCCATTAGAGAACGGAAGAGATTTGGGTTCACCCTGTTCAGACACCGCGTCCTGAAAATTTCCCAGTGCTTTCGCCAGTATCCAATCTGCGCGATGACAAGTTTCGGAAGCCAGACAATGCGGGTGTGGTAGAAATCGTCTGTGTCCTTATCCGAGATCACAGCAAACCGGCTACCCCGGTCAATCTCGGTCTCATGAAAGAAGGCTTGCCAAACCGCTCTGTATCCGGTGCTGAACGCCACGAACCAGTGTGTATATAGAGTTATCGCGTTATGCACTTCGATTATTTTTGCGATCGGCTCGCGTATCTTCCACGCCTCAGCCAGAGATTCACGCAAGTCCTGCTGCAAAGCTTTCACGCATTCGTCGGTGGGCCGCCAAAAAGCGCCAATATATCCGTTATCGCGACGAGGCGTTCTTTCAAAGAAATTCGCTGACTGAGCCGCGTAAGGTCTTTCTTGGCGCACCGCAGCCCATATCGCCGCGCACTCCTCCGCGTAGAGTTTGTGCAACATGTCACTGCGAACCGCAGTGTAGTGCAGCGGCGCGCGTGCCAGCGGGTGATCGCGGCCAGTGATCAATGCGGCGAAAGTCACGTCGCCGCCGCGCCTAACTGCGATGCGGCGAAACATCGACATAAAAATTCGGCCGTGCGTTAGCCGTGTTGCGTATCGCTCGTTTAGCTTTCTCAGAAACTCTCTGGCGGCCGTTATGTAGAACTTCAACGAGTCCGGAAACATGAGGCTAGGTGAGTCATGACGGCTAATGTAATTATCGAACAACTTCCCGGCGTACTCACCTCCCGGCGTTCTAAGGGTCAGTCGTTCCATCGTCTGGATGGCGTGTGATTGGGCGTCAGCATCTGGTGTCTCGCTGACAACAGGCCTAGCCGGGATCATGCTCCAATGACTACCGCGGTCGCTGTACACGTAGACGCAAGGGATATCGGACCACAGGTCATCCTTTTTTCTTTTCCGTTTTTGCGCCTCCCCCCTATATCCGCCCCATTCCGGAAAATCGTCCTTTTCGATGAACACTGTATGAATGAGCTGTTCGATAGGCCGGCCGGTCCAGAACGCGGCGGCTAGCAGCGCAGCAAGCTCTTCGTTTTGTTTTTCCCGGGTGGGGTCTTCGGTCTGGTGTTCCTCAGCCAAACTCCTAATGCTCTCCAGAAATACGCATGTTTCGAAGTCGGTCATGCTTTGCCATGAAATTGGAAATAACTGGTTGTCCATGGCTAACGCGCTGGCTGCGCCGCGCGCCCGGACCATCTGGTCGCGGGCACGCCTTCCCGCAAGGGTTTGCTGACGTTCGTTTTCGTGGGCAATGAATTCGACACCGGCGGCCGCCTCGTCGGGGCTCAGTCCCGATTTGACCCAGTCCTTGAGGTCAGTTTGCGTAAGGGCGGCCAGCTTGAGAACCGTCGCTCTCGCTGCGTCAAGTTCCGGCTCCTCGTCAGACGTCGGTTGGCTTTCAACCGAGAAAAGCGTCGCCGGTGCCAGGAGGGCTGGCCATATTTTGCGCGGTCGGTTGCCGGATGTTCGTGTCCGGGGAGCTTCCGCGTTTACGGCGGACCTGATCAGCGTAGCGATCCGGACAATTTGACCGTCGCCCTCCGCGGACAGCATCTCGAGTGCGTCTAGATACGTTTCGATTGGCACTGGCGCATCTGGAAGACGCACCAGCAAACTTTTTCGCGCCTCTCCCTCGACAAACTTTCGTATTTGCAGAGAGGCGTGCTGCTTTTGAGTGGCGTGCGCCGCCGCGCCGAAGGCGATCCTTAGCCAGTAGCACGCGAGGACGAATTGGGCGAGCAGGACTGCGTAATGCGTTCTGCCTTGCCGTCCGACGATCCGTAGGTAGTAGAGAGCACAGTAGAGTGGGTTCGTGTCGTAGAGACCATGGAGCGGAGGGCGCCCCTTGCAACCTTCGGCTCTGGCAATGCCGGCCACGAGCGAATCGTAGAATTGCGCACGGCCTGCAATCTTGCCGCAAACCGCGAGCCACTCATCGATCTGCTCCCGCGCTGGGAAGCGCATATCGGGGTTTTGCGCGGCAAGTGTCGGCAGAATTTTCAGGATCGTCTGCAGATTCGTCGAAATGACCCCCAACGCGATCAGGGAATCCGGTGCCTCGATCATTTTCAGGAGCGAAATTACTGTATCCGCTGTGACGCCGGTGGTTCTTTCGAGCTCCGCCACTAGCGGACGCCACATTTCTGGGTAATTCGCCATGATTAACTCAGACGCATGGGCCGACTATTAGCTCTGACCATATATTTTGAATGGTTATAATTATTGTATCTAGCGATCTGCCGAACATCGGTATTTATATTTTTCTCGAAAATACAATAAAGTATTAACAGAGATGTCGGCTTATTCTTCGCAGGCATCGTTATCGGCGATTTATTGTCTTCTTGTTGGAAACTTCGGCCACTGGTTTGTAAGCGGCAAAGAAGTCTCACCTCCCGCAGGCATCAGTGCAGCGTGAAGCGCCGGCGCTTACAACTGATGAACTACGTCACCCAGGCTGGCGCATGGGATGGTAGATTTTTATCCTCCTAGCGGCGCTGAATATCTCGAGGCAAACCTCATGACCATCGGAACCGAAGCTCGGCTCGTCGATATTCTGGGATGGCTTTGGCTCGCCGCCGTCATCCTCGCTCTGGTTTTTGGCGGCACCATCTCGCTCGCCGTCGTGGCCGGCATCGGCATCGCCACCGCCGCGGGGTATTTCGGGTACAAGTTCTGGCGCCACCGCGAGCTCTTTCGACGGGGGGAACCTTAAGGTTCCCCGATGTCTAACTTCTGCACGCAGCCGCGATGACAACGCCATCCATAAAGCCGGAGAAAGAGTCACCAACACGTATGAGCGGACTTGCAGCACCGTGGACTTTGTATTCGCGCTCGCGCGCAGTAGCCTCAAGGCACGATTTCCTCAAATCCAAAAAAGGCAACCTTTCCCGCAAGAAAGATCGCCGAAGTCGCGAGTCCTCCAGCCTGTTCAAACGCCATGGGGATATCATACCGAGGAAGGTGGCGCCAAGCAGGGGTGCCTGTCGCGGAGGACAACAGCCACGGTAGAATTTAGCGACGCATCAGCTCGGGATTATCAGAATCAGCCGAGTTTCGGCCGTTGCGCTCACACCGCCCAGGATTCCGAAGACGATAATCCGCCAGATCACCTCGTGCGTACTCCAATATCAGTTGCTGGAGCGGCCGCGAGGTCGCGGACCCGTTGCCATAAAAAATGGTGCATTTCCTGCTTCGCACAGCATTGACACATGTCAAGGCCCCGCTCGGAAGGTCTTTTAGACTGCACAAGCAAGGGTCCACCGTGATCGCTAGGTTTATCGACCGCGCCCGAGCGGAGACAAACCGGCGCCGACCTTATGTTTCCGAAAGATGGGGTCGCCATGCGTCGAACAAAAAAGCATAACGTCCTTCTGCCGTGGGCAATCGGCATCGCCATCATCGCGGTCCTAAATATATGGATTGGCTATCGCATGTTGGCGCCAGACTGCCGGACTCCCGGCTATGCAGCGGTGATCATTCTACTGGTCCTACCGGTGCTGTACCTCGCGTTGATGTACCTCACGCTTAAAAGCCAGGATTAGTGCGTCTCGCTGCAGGGAGCAGGCCGGTCCACTAAGACCCATTCAATCGTGACCCGAATTCGCTCCCTGATCCCTGTCAATACCAACGCCACTGATGGCAATAATGCGCCGTGACACGGCTGCACGGAGGGCAAGATGAGTGCAAATACTACTGAAAAGTGCCCCATCGTGCATGGTGTGACGAACGTCGGAATGCGGTCGAACAGCGACTGGTGGCCGAGCCAGCTCAACCTTCGGATTCTCCGCCAGAACTCGCCGCTTTCTAAGCCTATGGGCGCGGCATTCAACTACAAGGAAGAATTCAAGCAGCTCGATTTCAAGGCCCTAAAGAAGGACCTCGCCATGCTGTTGACCGACAGCCAAGATTGGTGGCCGGCGGATTTCGGAAACTATGGCGGGCTTATCATTCGAATGGCATGGCACGCCGCGGGCACCTACCGCGTCGGCGACGGCAGGGGCGGTGCCGGATCCGCCCAGCAGCGGTTCGCACCCCTTAACTCCTGGCCGGACAACGCGAACCTCGACAAGGCGCGACGCCTCTTGTGGCCGATTAAGCAGAAATACGGCCGAAAGATTTCCTGGGGCGACCTGATGATCCTTGCCGGCAATGTCGCGCTTGAGTCGATGGGCTTCAAGACCTTCGGCTTCGGCGGCGGTCGTGTCGACCTGTGGGAGCCTGATGAATCCGTCTACTGGGGCCAGGAGGACACCTGGCTCGGCGATAAGCGCTACAGGAGCGACCGGAACCTCGAGAACCCTCTCGCCGCCGTGCAGATGGGGCTCATCTATGTAAATCCGGAAGGCCCGAACGGTAAGCCGGACCCCGTGGCCGCCGCCGTCGATATCCGCGAGACCTTCAAGCGCATGGCGATGAACGATGAGGAAACGGTCGCGCTCATCGCTGGTGGACACAGCTTTGGCAAGACCCACGGCGCCGGCGATCCGAAGCTCGTCGGCCCTGAACCCGAAGCCGCGCCCATTGAGGAGATGGGTTTCGGCTGGAAGAGCGAGTTCGGAACGGGCAAGGGCAAAGACGCCATCACCGGCGGCCCGGAAGTCACCTGGACCACGACGCCGACCCGGTGGAGCAACAATTTCTTCGAGAACCTGTTCGGCTACGAATGGGAGCTGACCAAGAGTCCGGCCGGCGCGTATCAGTTCAGGGCGAAGGGCGGCGCCACCACAATTCCGGATGCCTTCGACCGGTCGAAGCGGCACGTGCCAACCATGCTGGTCACGGACCTCGCTTTGCGCTTCGACCCGGTCTACGAAAAGATTTCCCGCCGGTTCTACGAGCACCCGGATCAATTCGCAGACGCGTTTGCCCGCGCATGGTTCAAGCTCACGCACCGCGACATGGGCCCGCGCACACGATATCTTGGGCCGGAGGTTCCGGCAGAGCAGCTGATCTGGCAGGATCCCGTTCCCACCGTCGATCACAAGTTGATCGACGCCAAAGACATCGTGGATCTCAAGGCCAAGATACTCGCGTCGGGACTGTCGCTCCCCGAACTCGTCTCTACCGCCTGGGCGTCAGCGGCGACCTTCCGCGGATCCGACCGGCGCGGTGGAGCGAACGGGGCACGCATCCGTCTCAGTCCCCAGAAGGATTGGGAGGTTAATCAGCCTGCCCAATTGGCAAAGGTTCTGGGAGCCCTTGCAGGAATCCAGACTGCGTTCAATCGCGCAGCCAGCGGCGGCAAGAAGGTGTCACTCGCCGATCTCATCGTCCTCGGCGGCTCGGCCGCCGTCGAACAGGCGACGAAAAAGGCCGGACACGACGTGACCGTTCCATTCGCACCCGGCCGCACGGACGCGTTGCAGGAGCAAACCGACGTAGAGTCTTTTACCTATCTCGAGCCCGTCGCTGACGGGTTCCGCAATTACCTCAAGGCCAAATACGCCGTGTCGGCAGAAGAGCTTCTAATCGACAAGGCCCAACTCCTGGCGCTAACCGCGCCAGAGATGACGGTTCTGGTTGGAGGCCTGCGCGTCCTGGGCGCGAACCATGGCAAGTCGCAGCACGGCGTGTTTACGAAGCGGCCGGAGGCGCTCACCACTGACTTCTTCGTTAATCTTCTTGACATGGGCATCGAGTGGAAAGCGACGTCGGATGAAAATGTGTTTGAGGGGCACAACCGCAAGGGCGGCGAACTCAAATGGACCGCCACCCGCGTCGACCTCGTGTTCGGTTCGAATTCCGAGTTACGTTCCCTCGCCGAGGTCTATGGCTCCGACGATGCGCAAGGAAAATTCGTAGCTGATTTTGTAGCCGCTTGGACCAAGGTCATGAACGCTGATCGCTTCGATCTTGGCTAATTCTGGCCATAAAGTGAATACTCAGCGGCCAATCCTAGGTCTAATTGGGCTTTTCACGAGATGTCGGAGAGACCGCTTTCGGCGCAAAGCCCTAGTGGATTGGCTCTAACGCGTCCTTCCCCCTTTTGACGGCGGCGAGGACGCGGTCGGGGTCTGCGGTCCAGAGGAAAGGCTTGGGATCGCCGTTGGTCTCGTCGATGAATCGGTTGATGGCGGCTTGGAGTTCGACGATGGAGCGGAAGACGCCGCGCTTGAGGCGGCGCCTGGTCAGCTTGGCGAAGAAGCCCTCGACGGCATTGAGCCAGGAGGCCGATGTCGGGGTGAAGTGGAAAACAAAACGTGGATGGCGCCCCAGCCACTCGATCACCTTGGGGTGCTTGTGGGTGGCATAGTTGTCGAGGATCAGATGAACGATCTTTCCGGCCGGAACCTTTGCCTCGATAGTGTTCAGGAAGCGAATGAATTCTTGATGCCGATGCCGCTGCATACAGCGACCGATAATCTTTCCCTCCAGGATGTCGAGCGCGGCAAACAAGGTGGTGGTGCCGTTGCGCTTGTAATCGTGGGTCATCGTCCCGGCGCGCCCCTTCTTCATCGGAAGGCCCGGCTGGGTGCGGTGCA
>JAJYTL010000083.1 GCA_021793055.1 Pseudomonadota bacterium | reverse complement strand
CTGTTTCCAGCAAGCACTTTCATGGGGCGGCCTTCGCTGAAAGGTCGGAGTGACGGCGGGCGGAACCCGGCCAAATTTCGGCGCGGAATTTAGCAGCGTGTAAGAAGCCTGTAAACATTACTTTCGCGCAGCTTTCCGCCTTTTCCGGCGGGGCGCGGGCTGGCCGTCAGGGGCGTGGCCCGAGCAGGATCGCCGAAATCTGCCGGCCGTAATCAGGCGCCCCTCGCAGCGATCCGCGGCGGTAGCTGAAAAACGCCGCGTCCTCGGCCAGGGTGTCGTTGCCGAGGTCGTCGATTCGCGCCAAACCGGCTGCCGCGAGCTTTTGGCCGACATAGCCGGGAAGATCGAAATGGATCCGGCCGGATCCCGAATTCTTTTTGAAAAACCTGCCGTTATCTAGGCTCTCGGCGAGAAACGGGGCGGGGAACTCGGGTCCCACTTCATAGCTCGGCTGGCGAATGGCGGGGCCGATCGCGGCGCGGATCTGGCGACGGCTTGCGCCGAGCGTTGCCATCGCCGCGACCGTCGCCTCGATGATGCCGCCTAGCGCGCCGCGCCAGCCGGCATGGCAGGCACCGATGACCCCGGTTTCCGGTGCCGCGAACAGCACCGGCACGCAATCGGCGGTGAGAATGCCGAGCGCGATGCCCGGAAGCTGGGTCGCGAGGCCGTCGGCCTTAGGCCGCGGCGTTGCCTGCGCGCCCGGCGCGGGGGCTTCGGCGACGACATGGACCTGATCGCCGTGGACCTGATGCAGCGTGACAAGCGAGGCCTCGGGAGAGCCCAGCGCGACCAGAATCCGGCGGCGGTTTTCCGCCACCGCTGTCGGCGTATCCGCCGAGCCCGGACCGCAGTTCAGGCTGGCATAGACGCCCTCGGATACGCCGCCCTGGCGGGTGAAGAAGCCGTGGCGGATCTCGGGCAGCCCGTCGAAGGCCGGGCTGGTGAGAAAACGAGCCGTCATGGCGGTGCTCCCTCTGCTGGCACGGTTTCGAAGCCGGCCGGGACCGGCAGCGCGGGATGGCCGAGAGCCAAGACCTTGAACAACTCGCCCATGCCATCCGCTGCGGTGAGGCGGCGGTGGGCGCGCCAGATCGGCTCGGCCTCGCCGGCCGCGGCTCCCCTCGCCAGGGCGGCGGCGCGCTGGTCGATGCCGAGGCGGCGGAGAAATTCGCCTTGCGGCAGCGGTCCGTGGACGCGGGCGCCGGCGACGCGGCCGGCGCGGGCGAGGGCCGCGAAATCGACATGGGCGGAGAGATCGGCCTCGCCCGGATGAAGCAGCGGCGATTCACCCCGATGGTGGCGCACTGCCTGTAGGGTATCGCCGAAAATTCCGGGCGTCGCGCCATAGTCGATGATCAGCGCGATGCCGCCGAAGGTCGCCACCCGGCGCGCCAATTCCCCGGCTAGGGTTTCGCCGGCCGGGCATATCTCGGCGACACTGCCGAGGGGGGCGGCGGCGAAGGCCGGCGGCAACGCGGTCGAAGCCGGCACCGCATCGCGCGCCGCCATGAAGGTGAGCGTATCGCCCTCGAGGCCGACCAGCCGCTCGCGCCAGCCCGCTTCGGTTAGGACGAACTGGCGAATGGGCAAGGCGTCGAAGAATTCGTTGGCGACGGCGATCATCGGACCCGGCGGCAGGGCGCCGATCTGCTCGTGCCAGACCGGCGCCCAGGCGCCGAGCGCTTCGGCTTGCCGGGCGCGAAGCCGCGGGCTGGTCTCGACCAGATGCAGCTCGATCGCGCCGAGGAAGTCCGGCACCAGGCGCGCCGCGCGCAGCGCGTCCCGCATCAAGACGCCGCCGCCCGGCCCGAGCTCGACCAGACGCAGCGGTTTCGGGCCACCCATCCGCCGCCATGTATCGGCCGCCCAGAGACCGAGAAGCTCGCCGAACATCTGGCTCACCTCCGGCGCGGTGATGAAATCACCGCCGGCGCCGAAGGGATCGCGGTCGGCGTAATAGCGGCCGACCGCCTCGGCCATCAGACGCGAAACCGGCTGCGGTCCGGCGGCGCGGATCAGGCGCCGAAACGACTGGGCGAAAGAGGGCATCGCCCGCCTTACGCCTTCGCGGTCTGGCCTCGGGTCACCCACCACATGACGAAAATGCCGATAAAGATCATCGGGATCGAGAGGATTTGCCCCATGGTCAAACCGCCCCAGAGATAGCCGAGGAACGGATCGGGCTGGCGGAACTCCTCGCCGATGCAGCGGGCGATGCCGTAGCCGGTGCAAAAGACGCCGATCAGGAAGCCGTGATGCTTGGCCGTGGGGACAAAGCGCCGCACCAGCCAGAGCACGACGAAAAGCGCGATGCCTTCGAGGCTGGCCTCGATCAATTCGCTTGGGTAGCGGGGAATCGGCCCGCCCTTCGGAAAGATCATCGCCCACCAGACATTGGCCGGGCGGCCGAACAGCTCGCCGTTGATGAAGTTGGCGATGCGGCCGAAGAAAAGGCCGATGGGGGCGATCTGCGCCACCATGTCGCCAAGCTCGAGAGCGGGAACGCGGCGCAGCCGCGAGTAGATCATCAGCACGACCGCGACGCCGATGAAGCCGCCGTGGAACGACATGCCGCCGTGCCAGACGTAAAACATCTGCGCCGGGTGCGCAAAGTAATAGCCCGGCTGATAGAACAGGATGTAGCCGAGACGGCCGCCGAGGACGACGCCCACCGTCGCCCACAGCAGGAAATCGTCGGCATCGCGCTCGCTGATGCGCGAGCCCGGCTTCCGGCTCATGACGATGAGATAGCGCCAGCCGATCAAGAGCCCGGCGATATAGGCGAGCGCGTACCAGCGGATCTCGAACGGGCCGAAGTGCCACAAGACGGGATTGATGTCCGGGTAGGGGATGAGAAGCGGGGCGACAAAGGCGTGCATGATGGCCTGCTTATATAGGGATGAGGGCGTAGGCTCAATCGTTGGCGAGAGCTAGCTTGCCGCCATTCGCGGCAGGCGCCATACTTAATATCACGTAATGTTTCAGGTGATTCCGGATGCAAAGCGAAAACCGCCTGTTCGACGATTTTGCCCGCCTCTTCGGCAGCGCTCTCGGCACGCTGCAGGGGACCAAGGCCGATATCGAGGAAGCCTTTCGCCAGCGCCTCGAGCGGGTGCTGCTCAGGATGGACCTGGTGAGCCGGGAGGAGTTCGAGGCGGTGCGCGCTATGGCCGAAGCCGCCCGCGCGGAAAACGAGCGCCTCGCCGCCCGCGTCGCGGCGCTCGAGGGAACGGCGTCGGCGGAAAGCGGGCCGACCGCGCGCGCCGGTGCCGCCGATAGCGCCGCCGGCAGCGCGTCGGAGGATTCGCCCGACTAGCCGCAACCGAATTCGGCTTGCTCGCTTTAGGCCAATCCCATAATCTACCCCTATTGTAGCCAATAACGTCCACCATCTATATCTTGGGGTGGTTCGCGCTTATTGAGGGAATTGAAATCGGGGCGCAGATGCCTGGACAAGGCGGGCGCGGCGTACCGAGCGGGGGTCTTGATGAGCACATCTCTGGAACGGGATGACGACCACCCCTTGGATGTGGTGGAGCATATCGTTACCGAGCATGAGTGGCCGTTCCATCGCCAAGGCGATGACGAGCTCACGTTCGGCATCGAGGGCCGCTGGTGCACCTATCGCCTGTGGTTCTCGTGGCGCGAGGAGGGCGAGGACATGCAACTCGCCTGCGCCATCGAGCCCAAGATTCCTGAGCCGAATCAACCGGGACTCGCCAAGCTCCTCATGCTGGTGAACGAAAAGATGGCGATCGGCCATTTCGATTACTGGCCGAGCGAAGCGCTGATCCTGTTCCGTCACGCGCTGCTGCTGCGCGGCTGCAACGGCCCGATGCCGGAGCAGATCGAGGACTTGGTCGCGCTCGCGGTCGCCGAGTGCGAGCGCTTCTATCCGGCGTTCCAATTCGCGATCTGGGGCGGGCGCACGCCGGAGGACGCGATCGCCTCCGCCTTGCTCGATACCGTCGGGGAGGCCTGATCGGTCTCATGGCGGCGCCCATACTTCTTCTCGGTTCGGGCAAGATGGGCGGCGCGCTGTTGCGCGGTTGGCTCGCGCGCGGCATTGCCGCCGCCGATATCGCCGTGGTCGAGCCCAATGCCGAGATCGCGGCGGCGGCCCGGGCGCTCGGTGTCCGTGTCGCGGGGGCGGTGGCGGACCTGCCGGCGGGTTTCCGCCCGGCGATCGTGGTGCTCGCGGTCAAGCCGCAAATCCTGAGCCAGGCGGTGCAGCCGTTGCGCCCCCTGGTCGGTCCCGGCACCGTCGTGATGTCGATCGCCGCCGGTAAGACCATCGCCAATCTCGAAGCATTGTTCGGCCCCGATGCCGCGGTGGTGCGGGCGATGCCCAATCTTCCCGCTGCGGTCGGCCGCGGCATGCAGGTCGCGGTGGCGAACGCCAAGGTCGCGGCGGCGATGCGCGATCGCTGCGATTCGCTGCTTGCCGCCGTCGGAGAGGTCGCCTGGATCGAGGACGAGGCCCTGATGGATGCCGTGACGGCGGTATCGGGCTCGGGTCCCGCCTATATCTTTCTTTTGATCGAGTGCCTGGCGGAAGCCGGTGTCGCCGCCGGCTTGCCGGCGGCGCTGGCGATGCAATTGGCGCGGACGACCGTCGCCGGCGCCGGCGCGCTTGCCTTCGAGGCCAAGGAGCCAGCGGCGGAACTGCGCCGCAACGTCACCAGCCCGGGCGGCACCACCGAGGCCGCGCTCCGCGTCTTGATGGCGGACGACGGCCTGCGGCCGCTGATGGTCAGGGCGGTGCAGGCGGCGACGGCGCGCTCGCGCGAGCTGGCCGGCTGAGGCCGGCGCCGGCTCGGCATTCGATCCGCTTTCTGTGGGGCGAGGCCCGGATCATGACGATGGGCGCCTTCAATCTGGATGGACCCCGGCTGCCTCCGGCGGCGAAGGGGGCGGCGCGCCAGCTTGTCGTGCTGCTGCACGGCTATGGCGCCAATGGCGAAGACCTGATCGGACTCGCGCCCTATTTGCAGCAGCGGCTGCCGGAGGCGGCCTTCGTGGCCCCGAACGCGCCCGAGCCGGTGCCGGGCATGCCATTCGGCTTCCAATGGTTTTCTCTCGATGGCTACGATCCCGAGCGGCATCGGCGCAACCCGGCCGAGGCCGCCGCCTCCTCTCGCGAGATGGCGCGCGCCGCGGTGCGGCCCGCTGGCGTGATCGATCGCTTCCTCGACCGCGAGCTGGCGCGTTGGCAGGTCGCGCCCGAGCGCTTGGCGCTCGTTGGCTTTAGCCAGGGGACGATGATGGCGCTTCACGTCGGCTTGCGTCGGGCCGTCGCGCCGGCCGGAATCCTCGGCTTTTCCGGCGCGCTTCTCGGCGGCGACGATCTCAAGTCCGAGATCCGCGCCAAGCCGCCGGTGTCGCTCATCCATGGCGATGCCGATCCGGTGGTGCCGGTGGCGGCGATGTTCGGCGCCGTGCACGGGTTGAACGCGGTCGAGGTGGCGGTGGAATGGCATGTCGCCCCGGGGCTTGGCCATGGCATAGACGCGGACGGCATCGCCATCGGCGGCGGCTTTCTCGAAACCGCGCTGAACCGCGCCGGCTGAGCCGGCCAACCGCGAAGACGCGCTGAAAGGAATGGCTCCAGCATCGCATCACCCCGCCTATCGGCCGGGTCGCCATAACCGGAGAACCATCGGGTGGGGCTCCGCAGCTAGGGCATCAATGCCAGCGCGTCGGTGAAGAAATCGGGTCTACCGAAGTTTCCCGATTTCAGCGCGAGGCGCATGGCGCCATAACGCCCGCCGATCGCGTTGAGCACCGGCACGCCGGCGGCGATCTCGGGCCCAAGCTCGAAAGCAGGAATGGCGAGGCGGTCGACGACGGCGCCCGAGGTCTCGCCGCCGGCCACCACCAGCCGGCGCACGCCCTGCGCGACGAGCGCCGCCGCGATTTCGGCGAAGGCCTGCTCGATGGCGTGTCCGGCGCGGTCGCCGCCATAACGCGCTTGAAGCGTGGCGACCGCTTGCGGCGGCGCGCTGCTCGCGATCAGAAGCGGACCCTTGTCCAGCCGCGACGCGGCCCAGCGAAGCGCCGCCGCGACCTCGGCCGCGCCGTTGTCGACAAGCTTGGCGCCGTCGAGCGTCAGCACCGGCATCGCGCGCTCGGCCCGCGCCACCTGTTCGAGGGTCGCCTGCGAGCAGCTTCCGGCAAGGCAGGCGGCCGGGCCGCCGAGCGCGACCGTCGCCGCGGCGGCGGCGTCGCTCCGCGCGACGCGACCGCTCTTGATCAGGCCGCGCGCGAGGCCGAGGCCGAGGCCCGAGGCGCCGATCGAGAAGGCCTGATCCAGCGCGGCAGCGCCGACGGCTTCAAGGTCGGTCTCGAACACCGCATCGGCGATGGCCGCGCCGGTCCCCTCTCGCGCGAGCCTCGTGAGCTGGGCGCGGATCGTATCGCTGCCCTTCGCCACCGTCGCGAGATCGACCAGGCCGATTTTCGTCCAGCTTTGGCGCTGCAGCACACGCACTAGATTGGCGTCCCGCATCGGATTGAGCGGGTGGTCCTTGAGCGGACTTTCATTCAACGGCAGCGGGCCGACGAAAAGATTTCCCTGATAGACCGTGCGCGCGGTCTCGGGAAAAGCCGGCGTGACCACCACGGCGGCGTCCAATCTGTCGCCTTTCAATGCGTCCAGCACCGGCCCGATGTTACCTTTGTCGGTCGAATCGAAGGTCGAGCAGATCTTGTACATGACGTGCCGTGCGCCGCGCCCCCGCAGCCACCGTTCCGCCGCCGCCGCGCGGCGCACCGCCTCGGCCGCCGGCGCCGAGCGGATCTTGAGCGAGACCACGACGGCATCGACTTCTGGGAGCGGCAAATTGTCGGCCGGAGCGCCGATTGATTGCACGGTGCGAAGGCCAGTTTTGGCGAGCGTGTTGGCGAGATCGGAGGCGCCGGTGTAATCGTCGGCGACCGCGCCGAGGGCGAGCGTCATGGCTACGCCGCGCCCGACGGCCGCGCCGCGCGCGCCGCATAGGGCGCGAACCAGCCGAGCCCGTCCAGCGTCTTGCCCGCCGGGCGGTATTCACAACCGACGAAACCGGCGTATCCCAACCGGTCCAACTCGGCGAATAGGAAGCCGTCGGCCAGTTCCTCGCTCATCGGCTCGTGACGCGAGGGTACGCTCGCGGTTTGAATATGGCCGATCATCGGCATCAGGTTGCGCAGCGCGACCGTGACGTCGCCATGGATGATCTGGCGGTGGTAAATGTCGAACTGAAGCTTGAGATTGGGCAAGGCCAGCTCGCGGATCAGCGCCTCGGCGGCAGCAAAATCGTTGAGGAAATAGCCTGGCATGTCGCGACCGTTGATCGGCTCGATCACGAGATCGAGGTCGGCGCGCGACAGCCGCTCGGCGGTCCAGGCCACGGCGCGGCGATAGGCGGCGCGCGCTTCCGCGTTGTCGGCCGCGCCATGGCCCGACATCAGGTGCAGGCGCTTGACGCCGGTCGCCGTGGCATAGGCGAGCGCGGTCTCGACGCCGGCCTGCAGTTCCGCAAAGCGCGCCGGCAGGGCCGCGATGCCGCGCTCACCCGCGTTCCAATCGCCGGGCGGGAGATTGAACAGGGCGAGGGCGAGATGATTGCGCTTGAGCCTCTCGGATATCGCTTCCGGCGGATGGTCATAGGGAAAGAGGAACTCGACGGCGGTAAAACCAGTGGCGGCGGCGGCATCGAAGCGCTCGAGGAACGGCCATTCGTTGAACATCAGGCTGAGATTGGCGGCGAAGCGAGGCATCGATCCTCCCGAGGTATTGGTCTTGTCCGGCCGCGCGTGGCGGTGGAGGGGATTGTAGCAAATCGCGTCAGCGGAAAATCAGGTCTTCGGCGCCGGCTGCGACGGTTGCTTGGCGAGCGCGGTGCCGGTAATGCGGGCATAGAGACGCGCGACCGAGGCATCATCGTCCCGGCCCATGCCGGTAGCCGAGGTCATCAAGAACATCTGCAATGCGGCGGCGGCGATGGGAACCGGGAATTTGGCGCTGCGCGCCATGTCCTCGACGATGCCGAGATCCTTGACGAAAATATCGACGGCGCTACGGGGCGTGTAGTCGTCGTCGAGCACATGCGGCATGCGGTTCTCGAACATCCAGGAATTTCCCGCCGAGGCGGTGATCACCTCGTAGACTTTGCGGAGGTCGAGACCTTGGCGCGCCGCGAAGGCGATGGCCTCGCTCGCCGCCGCGATATGGACGCCGGCGAGGAGCTGATTGATCATCTTGAAGGCGGCGCCGGTGCCGGGCGAATCGCCGAGCGCGTAGAGCTTGGCGGCCATGGCGTCTAGCGCCGGACCGGCTTTGGCGAAGGCGGCTGCGCTGCCCGAGGCGAGAATGGTGAGTTGGCCTTCGGCGGCGCGGGCGGCGCCGCCGCTGATCGGCGCGTCGAGGTAGAGCCTGCCGGTGGCCTCGATGCGGCCGGCGAGGGCCCGGGCCATCTCCGGCGCCATGGTGGCGGACGAGACCACCACCGCGCCTTCGGGCAGGGCATCTGCTGCGCCTTCCGGGCCGAACAGAATGGCTTCGGTCTGCGCCGCGTTGAGAACGACGGAAACCAGCACGTCGGCGTCGCGCGCGGCCTCGGCCGGGCTTGGCGTGATCTCGCCGCCCGCGGTGGCGAATTTGGCGGCTTGTGCTTCGTTGACATCGCAGCCGGTGACGGTAAATCCGGCCCGCTGCAGCGAGAGCGCCATGCCGAGCCCCATGGAACCGAGCCCGATCACGGCGGCTCGGCGGGGGCTTGCGGTGGGTGTGGTGTTTGGGGTCGACGATGTCATGGCATCACTCCTGCAACAAATCCTGCGAGGCGCCCGGCCGTTCGCATCGATGATCGGTTAGCCGAATCGCCGCCGGCCGTGATGGCTATCGGCGTCGCTGGTGGAATCAGCCGGGCGCCCGGAAAGCATTTGTAAAAGGCCAGGATGTGCCGCCGCACGATCTCGGCAATCTCTTCTCCGGTCATATCGTCCCCCCGGCCGGTTTTTATATAAGACGGCGTGGCGTCTTCAATGTCGTGCAAGATAGGCGGCAAGGGGCGTCGACGGAAGGTCGTTTTGCGTCGCCCGGTCCCGCTCTTCCGGCAAAGGGCGGGGAACGGCGCCGAAATCCGGGTTATCATCTCTTGGCGAGGCCGCCAAACTTCGCTGCCGTGCCGTGTCATCTCCGCTACCAGAGGGTCGTTCCGTGTCCGAAACCAAGCTCCGCGAAGAAATCTGCCGCTTCGGCCGCTCGCTGTTCGAACGGGGCCTGACCCCGGGGTCGTCGGGCAATATCAGCCTGCGCCTCGACGATGGCGGTTGGCTGGTGACGCCGACCAATGCCTCGCTCGGCTTTCTTGACCCTGGCTGCATTTCGCGGCTCGACGCGGCACACAAACTGGTCTCCGGCGATGCGCCGACGAAGGAGATTCCGCTTCATGCCGCGCTTTACGAGTCGCGGCCCGAGGCGGGCGCCATCGTGCATCTCCATTCCACCCATTCGGTCGCCCTTACCATGCTGCCGGAGATCGATCCCAAGGCAGCGCTGCCGCCGATGACGCCCTATTACCTGATGCGCGCCGGCCAGACCGCGATGCTGCCCTATTACCGGCCGGGCGATCCCGCGGTTGCGGACGCGATCCGGGGCTTGTCCGGGCGCTATGCCTCGGTGCTGCTGGCCAATCACGGGCCAGTGGTGGCCGGCGCGTCGCTCGAAGGCGCGGTCTTCGCCACCGAGGAGTTGGAGGAAACCGCCAAGCTCTATCTCCTGCTCCGCGGCATGAACCCGCGCTACCTATCGCCAGCGCAGGTCGCCGATCTGGTCAAAATTTTCGGGCTGACCTTGCCCGAGCCCGAGGCGCATCTGCATGTGGCGAACCCCGCCTCGGACTGAGCGTCCGGGCACGGCTTGCGGGGTGGAACGCGCTCGCATAGTCTAAGCCCGGGGCCAGCGGAGAGGCAGGCGCGTGCCTTCCGGCCGGCCCGGAAAACAAAACGAGTCGTGCCGCGGAGAGCGCCGGCCGCAGAGGATGCGCATCGCTCAAGAGGGAACCCCATGAAGCTCACCCCAGCGCAGCAAGCGGAATTCGCCGAACAGGGCTATTTGTTCCTGCCGAGCGTGTTTTCGCCGGAAGAAATGGCGCTCGTGACCGGCGAGCTGCCGAAAATCTTCAGCGAGACGCGGGATGAAGTGATTCGCGAGAAGGGGTCGGCTTCGCCGCGCACCGCCTTTTTCGTGCAGGCGTGGAATCCGGTGTTCGCGATGCTGGCGCGCCATCCGCGATTGGTCGAGCCCGGCACGCAGCTTTTGGGCTCCGACAAGCTTTACATGCACCAGTTCAAGGTCAACGCCAAGGCGGCCTTCGATGGCGCCGTGTGGCAATGGCATCAGGACTACGCGACCTGGTACAACGACGACGACATGCCGACGGCGCAGGCGATGAACATCGCCTTGTTCCTGGCCGAGGCCAACGAGTTCAACGGTCCCTTGATGTTCATTCCGAAGAGCCATCGCGAGGGCCGGCTTGCCGCCGGTCATGATACGGTGACGACCAGCTATCCGCTCTGGACCGCCGACAATGACACCATTACGCGCCTGGTCGCCGAAGGCGGCATCGTCGCGCCGAAGGGCCCGGCCGGCTCGATGTTGCTTTTTCACGGCAATCTGGTGCATGCCTCGGGCTCGAATCTGACGCCCTGGTCGCGCTGGATCCTTTATCTCTCGCTCAACCGCTGCGACAATGCGATCCGCCGCTTCAAGCGGCCGAATTGGATCGCCAACCGCGACTTCACGCCGATCGAGATGCTGCCGGACGATTGCTTGGCGGCCTTCGCGCGCGAGCGCCACACCGCCGCCGCATGAACGGGGTCGCGCGATGAACCTGCATAAGCGCCTCGTGCAGCGGGCGGAAGCCGGGAAGCCGCTCCGTGTCGGACTCATCGGCGCCGGCAAGTTCGGCACCATGTTCCTCTCCCAGGCGCTGCGCACGCCGGGCCTGCACCTGCTCGGCGTCGCCGACCTCGCGCCGGAGCGGGCGCGGGAGAGCCTCAATCGGACCGGCTGGCCGGCGGAGCGGATCGCCGCGCCGTCCCTGGACAAGGCGGCG
>JAJYTL010000082.1 GCA_021793055.1 Pseudomonadota bacterium | reverse complement strand
TTCCGCTTTTGCTTCAGCGGCTTGCTGTGCTTCGCGTTCAGCTCGCATCTTCTCCAAGCGCTCTTGTTCCGCTTTTGCTTCAGCGGCTTGCTGTGCTTCGCGTTCAGCTCGCATCTTCTCCAAGCGCTCTTGTTCCGCTTTTGCTTCAGCGGCTTGCTGTGCTTCGCGTTCAGCCCGCATCTTCTCCAAGCGCTCTTGTTCTGCTTTTGCGTCAGCGGCTTGCTGTGCTTCGCGTTCAGCCCGCATCTTCTCCAACTCTGACGAAGTTATTTGGTACACGGGCTTATTCCCCGAGAGGAAGACGATGCTATCCAGCGTGCCAGAGACGTGTGGGGGCACACTGTCCATGGTGAACGGCAAGTCGCCAAGCTTGATCGTCAAAGCGATAGTAATGCGCCGATCTACTACATTACCAAAGCCAGCGCGCTTCTCTTCAAAGACCTGCGCAGCAGCAGTCTCCATTGGTATTCCAGTTACGAAGTCTTGATCGTGTATGGTTACAAAAAATCCTTGAGGTACCTTCGATAATACATTCCAGGTGGCGTTTGCCTCGTAGATCGGTGACATATTCAGCGTGATCGGGAATTGGTGAGTTTGGAAATTATATGGTTGAAAAATCGTATTGATCAGGACCGTGATTCGTTGCCCGGAATTTTGAGATAGGGTTTCTACAAGGTCAGCCTTGGCCTGCGCCAGAAGCGAGTGAAGTTCGAATTCCTGGTTCCACAATCGTTGGAACTCATTGGGATATCGATAAGACGCCCACCAGCGAATGATATGAGGATCGTTAGCGAGCGACATATTGGTATGGACGTAAGCCAGCATCACGCTGGCATAATTGATGTCGCGCGGCACAGACGGGGTTGAAGCCGGAACTGCGGTGGCCAGTTGAGCTGCTGTAGAGGGCTGAATCGTTTGTTGGGAAACGGCGTCTAGAGATGGGTGGGGCGCGCCCGCCTTGGCGGGTTCCACCGGAGATGGTGCCGCATTTGCTTGCGGTTTGGTAGCTGCGGCCGATGCAGGGGCCAACGAGAACAGCCATCCACCGCTTGCAACAGCCCTGAAGAGGCCTGTCGCTGCACCAGGTCCGGACACACTGAGTTCTGCGGTGGCGGCGGCTTGGCAATCGCGAGTTATAGGAGTCTTTAGTAAGTTCATCACAGCGATTTGGTCCGCTGTGTTTCCGGCATCCGGGCTTCCCCCATCGAGAATCATGTTTAGATGTATGGTTTGCTGGCACCAAGCAGACCCACCTTCGGCCGTAATCTTGAGCTTGTGGACCTTCGATGTCGCCATCACATACCAATCCTGGCCGTCGGCGAAGGCAGCAGGTATCGATGCCACGAAGACCGCTACGGTGGTCAGGATATAGAACAGGCTTTTCATTGGGCCGGCTCTCATTCGATATCCCACGAGCCGTCGGGAGACTTACAGACAGTTTTCTTTGAAGTCTCTGTTACGCCTTGGGCCGTAGCCATGGTCTTGAGGTCGCGGCAGGTGACGCTCGCCATCACCGTATCTACCTTTGCAGTCGAGTGGGGAGCCGTCGCAAGGCTATCGAGGTCCATCGGCGTGCGAATAGGCGCGCTTGAATCGAGATTAAAGGTAGCAGGTTCGGAAGACTGTAGACTGGAAGCGGCAGTGCTTCTGTAGGATGCCTCGGTTACCGCAGCCTTCGCGTTCTTTGATGTCGACGCTACGGCCGTCCATTGGCTAGCTGGAATGATATTGGAATCAGGCACGTAGCCGATGGACTGGCCCTGCTTCGACACCATGATCCACGGTTCGTCATGCACCTTACCGACAGCCCATATTGTCGAGCCGCGCGGCAGGGTTGTGGCGACGGCAGACTTCGAGGAAGGTTCGAGTCGAACAATCGTCGAGCTTTTAACCTGGTAACCGGCACCAATGAAGTCAATCTTGCCTGCGGAGGCAACATTGGCGCCACGTACGATCTTGACCTGCCGCTCCTCGATGCGGGTGTTTTCTGGCACGACCGTCGCGGTGGCGCCGGAATGGTCTGATGCCCAGTGGGTTTGTACGTTGTCGGGCTGGTTCAGTAACGCTTGCCTTGCCTTCTCTTGAAGAGTTTTTTGATCCTGCTGGTCGAGTGAAGCGCCGATGCGGTTGCCAATGAAACCGCCTATGGTCGCGCCCGCGAGCCCAGCGATCATCTTTCCACCTGGAGTTCTGGCCAGTAACATGCCTCCTAGAGCACCAGCCGCGGCGCCGATTCCAGTGCCTGCTGTTTCTTTCTGTCCCGCGCCATCGAGTCCACCATTCTGCGCGCAACCAAAAAGCGAGACAGGGATGAGAAGCACAGCGACAGTTTTTCCAGCGCGTCGCTGCTGCCGGCCCGGACGAGACACAACAGTCATATTCGTCCCCCTAAAATGTTGAACGCCTTGATAGAACTGCGTTCCAGAGGGCGTCGAATTTAAGCGATAAAGGCTACCAAAAAGTTTCTAAGGTCGAAATTGTGAAAACGCGCCCAACCGTGACCCCACCCCGGAGTGGTTCACCGCATTGATATTATTCGGTAATCGCGGGATGCAGAGGGGGTCACGTTTCGCACGAAGCGTACCCCCGCTGAAGAGCAGAATTTACGCTTATATTCAATAGCATGCGCCTGTTCTGGGTAGGGTCACGGCTGGGCGCGTTTTCACAACTAATGTGCCTCACTTTCCATAAAGCCGATTCTTACCCATAAAGCCGATTCTTACTTCTCCATGGCCCGACCGAATTAGCGCGTGATAACCCAGGTATCGCGTCCAACTCCCGGGCAGCCTGTTACCCTATTGGTAATAATGTATCAGAAAACACCGGAACCCTCCCCTCCCCTCCCCACCGCCAACGTCTGGCAATAAACGCAAACCACTCAGAAAAAACTTAGGCCGTTCAAAAACGGCAATGCCCAGAGACACCCGATAATCGGCACGCCAGGAAAATTTTCGCTGTCCACGCAAGCACGGATATGATACAGTTCACGGTGAATAAAGCCCAAACCACCAACAGGGCCGCCCATGACCAAACCCATCCAGCTCCCCCTCTTCCCCGACCACGCCCATCTCACCCGCATCCGTCCCGAACGCAACGAATGGCGCTTCTACCGTCTCGCCGTCTGGCCCGACCTCTTCGGCCGCGCCCTCCTCGCCCGCTACTGGGGCCGCATCGGAACCCAAGGCCGCCTCCGTCTCGATACCCACCCCGACCCAGGCGCCGCCCTCAACGCCCTCGCCCGCCTCCTGCGCACCAAACGTCGCCGCGGCTATCGCCAGGCCTCACCGTGAAATCAGGCAGAACAGAAAAAGCGAGGGCCCTGCCCTCGCGCTCCCGCCAGGGCCGCGCCGGCCCTGGACCCGGCATCCCGGAAAAGCCCCTTCAGGGGTCAGAGCACCCCAGCGTCAGGTCGGAAGCAGTGCCACCTTGGCGAAAGCCAAAGGGCGTTATCCACAAAATCGTTAATAAGTCTGTGGGCAAGCCTGGGGGCGATCACAAAGCCACGTCAACGCCGCTGCGGGCCATCAATCCCGCCCCGCCACCCGGCGGCATGCGGCTCCACGATACCGACGGTGCTCGCAAATACCTGACCCGGAGCGAGCGCGACGCCCTCCTCGCCGCCGCCGAGCACGCCGATCGTCAGGTGCGGACCCTCACCATGACCCTCGCCTTCGCCGGCTGCCGTCTCTCCGAGGCGCTGGCCCTCACCGCCGATCGCGTCGACCTCGCCGCCGGCGTGCTCATCTTCGAGAGCCTGAAAAAACGCCAGCGCGGCATCTACCGCGCCGTCCCCGTTCCCCCCGCCCTGCTCGACGCCCTCGACCTGGTGCACGGCATCCGCGAACACCAATCCCGCCGCGGCAAGGGGCGCAGCCTCCGCCTCTGGCCCTGGTCTCGCATGACCGGATGGCGCGCCATCCACGCCGTCATGCAAGCCGCCGGCCTCTCCGGCCCCCACGCCTCCCCCAAAGGCCTCCGCCACGGCTTCGGCGTCGCCGCCGTCTCCGCCGGCATCCCCCTCAACCTCCTCCAGAAATGGCTCGGTCACGCCCAGCTCACCACCACCGCCATCTATGCCAACGCCACCACCGCCGAAGAAAAAAATATCGCCCAAAAAATGTGGGGGTGAGGCAGAAAAGATAGGCTGTGGGCGTCGCCGGTCTAAATGTTGCGGGCGCGGAGCGGATTCCTGGTAGCCTGTTTGAGGGCCGAAAACTGCAACTGTCCGCCGCTCGGCTTATTGACGATTGACGTATAACGTCAATGCCCCTATCTCATGGTCCCCCATGATTCTGAGCTATCGAGACAAAAAGACGGAGCAGTTCGCGGCCGGCAAGTCTGTCAGGGCCTTTCAGGGGTTTGAAGACCAAGCGGCGCGACGGTTATCGATTCTGAACGCTGCCCTCTCGCTCGATACGCTGCGCGCCCTACCCGGAAACCGGCTCGAAGCCCTCAAAGGAAATCGAGCCGGGCAATATTCCATCCGCATCAATCAGCAATGGCGGATTTGCTTCGAATGGCCGGAAGGGCACCCGGGACCAAGCAACGTGGAGATAGTGGATTATCACTGAGGACAGGAGACCAGAATGATGTTCATGAGAGCCGTCCATCCCGGCCTGGTGCTAAAGGATGAGCTGAAAGAATTGGCTGTCACGCCAACCGAATTTGCGCGCCAGATTGACGTTCCACCAAACCGGGTCAGTCAAATCATCGCAGGCAAGCGCGCTGTGACTGGTGATACCGCGCTACGTTTCGGACACTGGTTCGGTATCGATCCGCAGTTCTGGCTCAACCTGCAAAGCGCCTATGATATCCGGGTTGCCGAAGAAAAAATGGGTCGGGCGATTGCTCAACTTCCGGTAAGGCACGGCATGTCTGGGCCAGCCGTCCCGAGCATCGCGTAAAGCTCGGCCTTTCCGTCATCTGCGTGCAGAATGTGAAAAGGCGCCCAACCGTTACCCCTGCCCAGAACAGGCGCATGCTATTGAATATAAGCGTGAATTCCGCTCTTCAGAGAGGTCACGCTTCGCGCGAAACGCGACCTCTCTGCATCCCACAATTATCTAATAATATCAACGCGGTGAACCACTCCGGGGCGGGGTCACGGTTGGGCGCGTTTTCACACTTTGCGCAAGTAGTCCCCTGCCCTACTCGAACAGCGTGGCGACCGTGGCCATTACGTCATCCAGGATCGCCGCCGGCAGCGTGTCCACCTTGCGAGCATTGCGGGCGTTCAGATCGAGCGCGCGCGGCTGATCGCACCGCACGACGCCGGTTGTCTTGATGCCGCTGATTGGAACCGCGAAACCGACGCGCCTGGCGAAGTCGCCGCCGTTGGTTATCGGCAGGATGACCGGGCATTGCGTCAGGCGGTTGAAGTGATCCGGGGACACGACCAGCACCGGCCGATGGCCGCGCTGCTCGTGTCCTGCCGTCGGCTCAAGATCGACCAGGTAGATATCGCCGCGATTCATCAAATCAGCTCTTTTCCGACCGCCGGGGCGTCGATCCATTCGCGTTGTTCGGCCGGCAGCGGATACGTGCCGGCCGCTTCGGCTTCGGCGAGCAGCTCGGCCATCGTGTAGCGCGGCCTAGCCTTCGGCTCGACCACTAGGCGGCCGTTATCGACGGCCAGGCTGACCTTGGCGCCTGGTGCCAGGTGCAGCACATCGAGCAGCGCGGGTGGCACGGCCAACATGATGGAGCCGCCGACCTTGCGCAGGCTTGTGGTGTGCATAGGAACCTCCTTGAATTATACAAAAATATAATATTTTTGCGGCCGCCCTTGCAAGCTAAATCCTTACATTGTGAAAACGCGTCCAACCGTGACCCCTACCCAGAACAGGCGCATGCTATTGAATATAAGCGTGAATTCTGCTCTTCAGCGGGGTCGCGCTTCGCGCGAAACGTGACCCCTCTGCATCCCACGGTTACCGAATAATATCAATGCGGTGAACCACTTTGGGGGGGCACGGTTGGGCGCGTTTTCACAGGCGTTGTGGACCCCTCAGGCCGCGACGTGTTCGGTGTGCGGTTTCGCCGTCAGGTCGATACCCAGGGCTTTCATCACAGCCAGCGTCGTTTTGAGGGTCGGATTGCCGGCCTCGCTAAACGAACGGTAGAGCTGTTCACGCGAAAGACCAGTGTCACGGGCAATTTGCGTCATGCCTTTTGCGCGCGCGACGATGCCGAGCGCATGCGCAATGTAGCCAGCATCACCCGTTTCAAAGGCATCAGCCATGAAGGCGGCAATTTCCGCGTCGTCTACCAACGCCGCTGCAGGGTCATAGGTCGTCAGGTTTTCAGCCATTTTGAGCGCTCCATTCCTTGGCCAGCCGCTTTGCCATCGCGATGTCGCGACTCTGAGTTTTTTTGTCTCCACCGCAGAGCAGCACAATCAAGACGGCGCCGGGGTGCTGGAAGTAGATGCGGTATCCGGGGCCGTAGTGGACGCGAAGCTCGCTGACGCCCTCACCCACTGGCGACACATCGCCTGGCAACCCATAAGCCAGGCGCGCCAGCCGCGTCGCGATGACTGTCCTGGCGCGCTTGTCTGGGAGACGGCTTTCCCATTTCGCGAAAATCTCGGTTTGTTTTAATTCAATCACGAACAAAATGTAGTCTAAAAACTACAATCTTACAACCTCCCAATCCTGCCCGTTCTATGGCGTGCCCCCTTCAAGCAATGGCCGAGATTCCATACGTGGCGTCGAGGAGGCGTGAATGCAGCGCTCAGTGAATTCACTTGCGCCCCGCATCTTCCTGCCCTAGCGTGCTAGCACGCAAACTAGGTATCCGGTTAACATGCTAACCGTCACGGTCATTAGCCAAAAGGGCGGATCTGGAAAGACCACGCTCTCCATACATCTTGGCACGGCAGCGCATGCCGCCGGATTGCCTGCTGTCATCGTTGATACCGACCCGCAGGCGACAGCTTCGCGTTGGGGAAAGTGGCGGGCGGGGAAAGACCCCGATGTAATCGACTGCGCCTCTCACAGCCTTCTTCCCGACAAGCTTGCGGCCCTGGCCCGTGCAGGTGCTTCGTTTGCCGTGATCGACACACCGCCGGCAGCAGATATCATGGCACGCGAGGCGTGCCGGGCCGCCGACCTATTGCTTATTCCCTGCCGCCCCCGTGCCTTTGATCTTGATGCCGTTCGGACCACAGCCGAACTCGCGAAGGCCAGCGGCAAACCTGCTTTTGTGGTGTTCATGGCCGGTCCTCCGCGCGGTGCGGTTCTTTACCCGGAGGCCACTGAGCTGATTCAGCGAATCGGTTTGCAGGTTGCACCTGTTATGCTGCCGGAACGGGCGGCGTTTCATCACAGCGTGGCAGAGGGAAAAGCTGCGTCCGAAATTGAGCCGGGTGGAAAAGCGGCCGAAGACGTGGCCCGACTATGGGGGTGGGTCAGAAAGTGCGCTAACGAGCTAGCACGCAAACCAGCTAGCACGGTTTCAAGATGACGAGATTTTCTGGACTCAAAGGGGATTTGCCAGAAGCGCAGCCAGCGCCTCCGAGGCGGCTCAAGCCATCGTCAGTCGCTCCGCCCGATGCGCCAGATATCAATGGCAAGCGTCGGCCATCTCGTGAGGGGAAGAAGGGTATCCTTGGCCACTTCAGCCCGGAACTGAGTCGGACATTGAACATAATGGCGATCGAGGAGGGCACTACGGTTCAGGCCCTCATGGGGGAAGCATTTGATTTGCTCATGCGCACTCGCGGCAAGCATCCGTTCGGAGAGCGCTAGCAAGCTAGCACGTTGGCGTGCTACCCGAGGGAGACCTTTTCCACTTGACCCCTGAGCCGGGCCATCCGTCCGGCTTTTGATCGTTGCCGCTCAGCGTAAGCGGCCCGGAAATCGTCACCCTCCTTCCGCCACCAAGCGAGGGTCACGCCTGTTATCGGCGCACGTGCGTGTGCGCGCGTCAGCTCGATTTGGACGCTCATTTCCGACAGGCCATTCACTTCCAGCAGAGCAGGTTCGATCACCCTTCGCTCGAAATCCGGTCCTCGGACTAGCTTTCCAGGTGGCACCCCCAGCAGGTCACGAAAGCGGTCGATGGGAATTTGTTCAACGCATCGCTCTAACCCTGATCGAAGCTGGACCAGCTCGTAGAGCGCCATCGCATACTTACTTGTCATCGCGCAGACCACTTCGGCCTTGATTCGCCCCCAACGATTGGACCGGGCCAGGATAGGACGGAGCTTCTTAGGCAGCCCGAACCGGACGGTTGCTCCCGGCCGGCCCTCATCCGCTGACAGGTCGAAGAATTCGAACAGGTTCGTTAGAACGAGGCGCTGCTCGCCTGTTTTGGCATCGGACAGTGGTACCGTCACGACGACCCGCATAAGCCTGTCTAAGCTGTCGCGGACCCGCTCGTTCCCTTTGTGCTGCCGGGAGGGGCGGAGAGCCGACATGGGCAATTCCCACTCGGCATCTGTCTCAGTCAGCCGGCCACTGTCATGCGCGTGCTGATATAGGAGATTGAGGATGGCCCTGTCGGAAGCCTCTAAGGCGTGAGCGCCTGTAATCTCAATTAGCTCACCAGCTTTTGGAAAACCGGTGTGATTGGTTTTCTGGGCCACGGTTTGCGACATGAGAGCCAGGATAAATATGACGTGCCGCCAAGTAAAGTCAGGTCACAACGTCATTTTAAAACCCCCATTGAGTCACAACCGGCTCCCTTCACGTCAGGGGCAAAAGAGCAAGAGAGATAGCAAGCCTCTAAACCGAGTCGCCTGAGATCTTTTCCCTGCCCAACTTGGTCAGGTTCAGAGACGAATCCACACCCCCGTTTAGTCACATCAACGCCCCCGTTTAGTCACAACTGAACCCCCGTTGAGTCACCATGACGCCCCCGTTTAGTCACATTAAAGGCCATAAGCTATTGTTTATACTTATAGATTAGCGCCCTGAAATTAGAATTTAAGAGAACTTGAATTTTACGCGGTAGAAAATCCATCTCTGTGGATAACTGCTTGGCCTTGGACTCACCAGAACGAGCGACGGTCCAAGTTCGTCACCAAAGCGACCTCGCGAGAGCGCTTGAACGCCTCGGAAACGCTATCCAACGCTCCGAGGCGGCAACCCAGCAAGAAAGACTGCCTTGAGGGGCGCGGTTTCACCGCCAGCGGAACACAAGCCACCCCTCGGAACCGGACATAACCGCCCCAGACAGCGAAGGCGGCGGGGAAACCATGCCCAAAACAGAAAGGGCGAAAGGGCAGGGGAGGGGTTTGCTTCTGCGAGGCAAGCGCTGTGCGCCAGGCGCAAGCCGCGCGGGAGCCGGATTGAGGGCGCCATTTTGGCGCCCTCTCTGCCTGGCGTCTCAGTGCCCTGGGGCGAGTATGGGTTGGCCGGGATGCGGGGTGCCGAGACGGTAGAAGCCGGAGAAGGTGCGGGCCCAGGAGAAATCAGCGGCGAAGGCCCAGACCTCGGCGGTGGCGATGGGGCCGGCGGGGAGATACGGATGCCCGGCCCCGGTGCCGACAAGACACAACGCCTCCCGCCCGGCGATGCGGAATTGCTCCAGCAGCGGCGCCGCGCGCAGGGTTTTCGGCGCCGGCGGCTTGCCCTCGGCGAGCGCCTGGAGGTCGCGGCGCAGGGTCTCAAGACGGCGGAGGGTGGCGGCGGTGTCGTCGCCGGGATGGTTCTGGCCAAAGATGAGCGGCATGGGAAAAACTCCAATCACACGCCCGCGCAGACCGGATACGGCCAACGGCACGGGCAGAACGGGGGAAAGGGCGTGGAGACCGCCGGACCCGGTCACCCGGGCCCGGTGTCTCAGGGTCAGACCAGCGCCGGCGCTATCTCGGCGGGGCGGGGAGTAAGATGCTCAAACTCCGCCGCTCGGCGTCCGGGGCCAGGAAATTTTCCGGCGTGGCGGCGAAGGTCGATGGCTCGAACGCCTGGAACAGCACCCGGCCGATGTCGAGCGCGACGAAGGCGGCGATGTCGAAATCCCCCGCCCGGTAGGCGAAGACGCCACGCGCCGAACCATGAAAGCCGCGGGTGAGGGTGAAGCGGTAGCGCTGGCCGCGCGGCGGCCGTGCCGTGGTCTTGACCTGGAGACGGATGAGCCCAATCCCCAGGCCGCCCTCGGCGATGATGTCATAGGCGAGGCCCGGGCCGGCGGCATGGGCGGGCATGTGCCATTGCATCAGCCGCGACAGCACCAGATGCACCCCGGCCTCGCCAATCAGGATATCGCGCGGACCACCCGCGTTCGGCAGAGGCGGAAGTCTCGCTTCCTCCGGCCGCGCGATGCGGATGTCCTGCTCAGCCGGCGGCGGGAAACCGGCGCCGGCTTGCCCCCTCTGCGTCGGCGGGGCTGCTTCTCCCGGCAGGGGAAGCGGTGTGGTAGGGTCGTTCTCAGCTTGTGACATTGTACACACCCAATGTTGCAGGTCAGGCCGGGTATGGTGCTGGTAACACCATGCTCGGCCGCTTTGTTTCCGGGGGGCGCCCGGAGCGCGGGAGGGGGAAGGCGAGGCCATCCCGTCTCTTAATAGTAAGATAGTCTCACGGCTGGCAAACTTCAAGATAAAATTCGACAAACGGCAAAAAAATATTGCCATGCCGCTCGCGTGACTGTTCCCGCCGAAGACTCCGGCCTGAAAAGCCGGCGCGCTTCAATCCCGGCATCGCCCCTGTCGATATTCGGCGGCCGAATAATCGTACAGACACGACGCCCTTCGACCGCATGACTGAAGAGGTCGCGCGGGCTTCAATATCCCCATCGGGCGTTGCCTTATTCTCATGTCGATGACTGCCGGATAGCCGGTACAATTTCCGTGCCAGAGCGGGCCGGAATATTTTCCCGCCGTGTTCCTTGGGCATTCCACCCCGTCACTGCCGGAGGCGGCGGCGCGGCGCCCGCACAAGGCGGGCGCCGCGCCAGGCTCGGGGCAGCCGGCAGGCCAGGGGCGGATGGCGAGCGGGAGGAATCGACGGGGCCGCGGGCCGGGGTGAGCGTGTCAACATACGGGTGTTTTGTTGAGCCCGCGGATGGCGTGGCTATCGATGGCTGGCCAGCCGGGTGAACCCGGTCCGGTTCCATCACCGCGTCCTTGCTCGCCGCGTTCCTCTGGCGTTCCACCTCGTCACCGCTGGCAGCGGCGGCGCGGCGCCCGCACAAGGCGGGCGCCGCGCCGAGGCTCGGGG
>JAJYTL010000081.1 GCA_021793055.1 Pseudomonadota bacterium | reverse complement strand
GTCTTCGCGGTCGGCGGCCTGCGTTCGGACGGTGGTCGCGCCACGAAGGCATGGTCGCGGCCGCGCAATATCCGTTTTTTTCTTTCTCTTGGGAGCGTTAGATGGATAGTCAGCTGCACTGGGCACCGAAAATCGGGCCCGCGCCGCGCGCCAAGCCGATCCGTAAAACCCACCGCCTCGAAGCCCGGCCGCCCTTTCAATGCGTCTCGTTGGTTCTCCAGGGCGGCGGCGCGCTCGGCGCCTATCAGGCCGGGGTCTATCAGGCCCTGGCCGAAGCCGATCTCCATCCCGATTGGATCGCCGGCATTTCGATCGGCGCGATCAACGCCGCGCTCATCGCCGGCAACCCGCCGGAAAAGCGGGTCGAGCGCCTGCGCCAATTCTGGGAAGCCGTCACAACGGCCTCGCCGATCGGCTGGTTCAACGACGCGGCCGCGGCGTTCGTCCGCGGCGAGATGGTGCGCCAGGCGTTCAATTTCGCCAGCGCCTGCCGCGCCTTGGTCGGCGGCGTTCCGGGCTTTTTCGCGCCCCATGTCCCGGGACCCTGGTTGCGGCCGCGCGGGACGCTCGAAGCGCTCGGCTATTACACCACCCGTCAATTGCGCGCGACGCTCGAGGAACTCGTCGACTTCGACCGCATCAATGCCGGCCCGGGTCGCTTCAGCGTCGGTGCGGTCAATGTGCGAACCGGAAACTTCGTCTATTTCGACACCAAGACGCATCACATCACCGTCGATCACGTCATGGCGAGCGGCGCGCTGCCGCCCGGCTTTCCGCCGGTCGAGATCGACGGCGAGTTTTATTGGGACGGCGGCCTCGTCTCCAACACGCCGCTGCAATGGGTGGTCGACAACGACACGCGGCATGACAACCTGATTTTCCAAATCGACCTGTGGAACGCGCGCGGCGACACGCCGGCCGACATGCCGGACGTGCTGGCGCGCCAGAAGGCGATCCAATATTCCAGCCGTACCCGCGCGCAGACCGACCAGTTCAAGCGCATGCAGACGCTCCGCCGCGGTCTCGCCAGCTATCTCGACAAACTGCCCGAGAGCTACCGCCAAGGACCCGAGTTCGAGTATCTGCGGCAGTTTGCCGATCAGACCTGCTACAACGTCGTGCACTTGATCTATCAGGCGCAGAAATACGAAGGCCAGGCCAAGGATTACGAGTTCTCGCGGCTCAGCATGGCCGACCATTGGCAGGTCGGCTACAACGACGCCGTACGCACCCTTCGCCACCCGGAAGTGCTGGAGCGCCACGAAACGGTGGAGGGCATCTTCACCTTCGATCTCGCCCGCGACAGCCGCGACTAGGGCGACTTCCGATCGAAGGGTCGCTTTCGATCGGAGACCGCTCGCTTAACGACGAGCCGGGACTATTCGTGGCGTCGATCCGAAGCGAAAAATGCCTGGCTCGCCTTGTCCCTTCATGACGGGAGATACCGATGACAGAAGACGAGGTGCGCAAGCGCGCATTCGCCATGCCCCTGACCAGCCCGGCCTATCCGCCCGGACCCTACCGTTTCGCGAACCGAGAATATCTTGTCGTGACCTATCGGTCCGATCCGGTGAAGCTGCGCGAGATTGTTCCGGCGCCGCTCGATCTCGATGGCGATCTGGTCAAATACGAGTTCATCCGCATGCCGGATTCGACCGGCTTCGGCGATTACAGCGAGAGCGGCCAGGTCATCCCGGTGACGTTCGAGGGGCGCAAGGGCGGCTATACCCATTGCATGTTCCTGAACGACGAGCCGCCGATCGCGGGCGGTCGCGAGCTTTGGGGCTTCCCGAAAAAGCTCGCCAATCCAAGCCTCCGGGTCGAGACCGACACGCTGGTCGGAACGCTCGATTACGGCCCGGTTCGGGTCGCCACGGGCACCATGGGCTATAAGCACCGCGTGGCCGATCGCGCGGCTGTCGAGGCGGCGCTCGGGGCGCCGAATTTTCTCCTGAAGATCATACCCCATGTCGACGGCACGGCCCGCATCTGCGAGCTGATCGAGTATTTTCTCGAAGACGTCAAGGTCAAGGGCGCCTGGACCGGGCCGGGCGCGCTTTCGCTGCAGCCGCATGCCTTGGCGCCGGTCGCCGATCTGCCGGTGATCGAGGTGGTCTCGGCGGTGCACATTCTGGCCGATCTCACGCTTGGGCTCGGCCGCGTGGTTCACGATTATCTCGGCTAAGGCGGAATCGCCACAAAGCCGGGGAAAGTCCAGCAACAAGGAGAACGACATGCGTTTGACAGGTAAGGTCGCGGTGGTCACCGGCGCGGCGAGCGGCATCGGCAAGGAGATCGCGCGCACCTTCGTCGCCGAGGGCGCCAAGGTGGTGATCGCCGATCTCAACCAGAAGGGCGCCGACGCGGCGGCGGCGGAGATGAACGGCGCCGAGCGCCGTGCCGTTGGCGTCGCCATGGACGTGACCAAGGAAGACGAGGTCGAGGCCGGCATGGCCAAGGGGATCGAGGCCTTCGGCCGGCTCGACATCCTGGTCAGCAACGCCGGCATCCAGACCGTCGCGCCGTTCGACCAGTTCGAATTCGCGAAGTGGAAGCAGCTTCTTGCCATCCACCTCGACGGCGCCTTCCTTACAACGCGTGCGGCGCTGCGGCAGATGTACAAGCAAGGCAACGGCGGCAGCATCATCTATATGGGCTCCGTCCATTCCAAGGAGGCGTCGGTCCTGAAGGCGCCTTACGTCGCCGCCAAGCACGGCCTGATCGGCCTCGCCAAGGTGGTGGCGAAGGAAGGCGCGGCGCATGGCGTCCGCGCCAATGTCATTTGTCCCGGCTTCGTGCGCACGCCCCTGGTCGAGAAGCAGATCCCGGAACAGGCGAAGGAACTCGGCATCTCCGAGCAGGACGTGATCAAGAAGGTGATGCTGAAAGATACCGTCGATGGCGAGTTCACCACCGTGGACGATGTCGCACAGGCGGCGCTCTTCTTCGCCGCCTTCGAAACCAACGCCTTGACCGGCCAATCCCTGGTCGTCAGCCACGGCTGGTTCATGCAATAGGCCTCTCGCCGACCGCGGCGACGGCCGGCGCCGGCGTGACGAAGCCATCTTTGGCTTCATCGCGCCGGCCGATGCCGGTAGATTAACGGCCTGCGCAGACGAAAGGTCGTCAGTCATGCCATTTTTTCCTGATTTTGCCGCGAAGCGGGTCCCTGTGAGCGAAGGCGAGGTGCAAGTCGTCACCGGCGGCGAGGGGCCGCCGCTGCTCCTCCTGCACGGCTATCCGCAAACCCATGTCATGTGGCACAAGGTAGCGCCGGCCCTGGCGCGGAATTTCACCGTGGTGGCGAGCGACCTGCGGGGTTACGGCGACAGCCTCAAGCCCGAGACCGACGCCGACCACGCGCCCTATGCGAAGCGGGCCATGGCAAGGGATCAGGTCGAGGCCATGGCGGCCCTGGGCCACGAGCGGTTTTTCGTTGCCGGTCACGATCGCGGCGGGCGGGTCGCGCATCGCATGGCCTTGGATCATCCGGATCGGGTGCTGAAGATCGCCGTCCTCGACATCGTGCCGACCGCGAAAATGTTTGAGACCGTCGATCGGGTCGCGGCGCTCGCCTATTACCATTGGTTCTTTCTCGCCCAGCCCTACGACTTGCCGGAACGGCTGATCGGCGCCGATCCGGTTTATTACCTGGAACGGAAGATCGGCAGTTGGGGCGCGTCGCAGGTGTTCGATCCGGCGGCGCTCGCCGAGTATCGGCGCTGCTTTTCCGATCCCAAGACCATCCACGGCTCTTGCGAGGACTACCGCGCCGCGGCGACCATCGATCTTGCCAATGACGCGGCCGATAAGGGGCGCAAGATCGCCTGCCCGTTGCTCGCGCTGTGGAGCGGCCGGAACCTCACCGGCCGTCATTACGACGTGCTCGCCTGTTGGCGCGAGCGGGCCGTGGACGTGCGCGGCCGGGCATTCGATTGCGGCCATTTCCTTCCCGAGGAGAAACCGGCCGAGACGCTCGCCGAGCTTGAGACTTTCTTTCGTTCCTGAGATTGTTGCCGTGAACGGCGAGGTAGGATGAGCGAAGCACCATCATCGCAAGCGGCCCCCGGTCCGGGTGGCGATGGGGGCGGCGAGGCGCCGAAGCGGCGCGGCCGGCTCGGCACCGCCGCCGGCCGGATCGGCAGCAAGCTCCGCAACTGGTTCCTGACCGGCGTCATCGTCACCGCCCCGATCGGCATCACCCTCTACATCGTCTTGAGCTTCGTCGAATTCGCCGACAATACGGTGAGCCGGCTGATCCCCGAGGCGTACGTGCCGAACCGGTTCACGCCCTTGAGCATTCCCGGCAGCGGTCTGGTCCTGGCGCTGATCCTGCTTACCTTGGTCGGCTTCCTCACCGCCAATATCATCGGCCGGCGCCTGGTGCGCTTGAGCGAGCGGATACTCGCCCGCATGCCGGTCATCCGCAGCATCTACAGCGCCTTGAAGCAGCTCTTCGAGACCATGTTGACGCGCTCCTCCAATGCTTTCCGCAAGGTGGTGCTGGTGGAATTTCCGCGTGCCGGCGCTTGGAGCATCGCCTTTCTCACCAACGAGAGCCCGGGCGAGATCGCGCGTCGCCTCGACGGCGACATGGTGGCGGTCTACCTGCCAACCGCGATCAACCCGACCTCGGGGTATCTCCTGTTCGTGCCGCGCGTCAGCATCGTTCCCCTCGAGATGACCGTCGAGGATGCGATGAAAATGGTGCTGTCCGGCGGAGTCGTGACGATGCCGGAACGGCACTTGCCGGTGCCGCTGGAAAAGGGCGCCGTGGCCAAGGACGAGGATGCGCTCGGCCGTCAGCCCGAACGGAGATAACGCACGGCGCCGTCGCGCTCGAACAGATAAAGCAGGATGCGCAAGGCTCGGCCGCGCTCGGACTTGAGCTCGGGGTCGCGGCCGAGAATGAGGCGGACGTCGTCGCTCGCCGCCTCGAGAAGGGCGCCATGGTGCGCGAGATCGGCGAGGCGGAAGACGGGAAAGCCGCTCTGGCGGGTGCCAAGAAGATCGCCGGTGCCGCGCAGGCGCAAATCTTCCTCGGCGATGCGGAAGCCGTCGTCGGTCTCGCGCAGGATCTTGAGCCTGGCCTTCGCGGTCTCGCCGAGGGGTGGCGAAAACAGCAAGAGGCAGGTGCCGGGCCGCCCGCCGCGCCCGATCCGGCCGCGAAGCTGGTGCAATTGGGCGAGGCCGAAACGCTCGGCGTGCTCGATCACCATCACCGTCGCCTCGGGCACGTCGACGCCGACCTCGATGACCGTGGTGGCGACCAGGATACGGACCGCGCCGCCGGCGAAATCCGCTATGGCGCGATCTTTTTCCGGCCCTTTGAGGCGGCCGTGCACGAGGCCGACCGCGTCGCCAAAAATTTGCTTGAGGTCCGCGAAGCGGTCTTCCGCCGCGGCGAGGTCCACGGCCTCCGACTCCTCGACAAGCGGGCACACCCAATAGACGCGGGTGCCTCCGGCCAGCGCCCGGCGCACCGCCTCGATTACCTCGGGCAGCCGCTCCAAGGGCAGCGCGCGGGTATCCACCGGCTGCCGGCCGGGCGGCTTCTCTGTGAGGCGCGAGACATCCATGTCGCCATAAGTGGTGAGCGCCAGGGTGCGCGGGATCGGCGTTGCCGTGGTGACGAGAACGTTGGCGCCGCCTTTGTCGCTGGCTGCCTTGGCCGAAAGCATGAGCCGCTGGTGCACGCCGAAGCGATGCTGCTCGTCGATGACGACGAGCGCGAGATCGCGGAAGGCGACCGGGCTTTCCAGCAGCGCATGGGTGCCGATGGCGATATCGGCCTCGCCGCCGGCGAGGCGGGCAAGAGTCTCGCTGCGGCCCGGACCCTTGTCGCGGCCGGTGAGGAGGGCGAGGCGGACGCCGGCGGCGGCGGCGAGCGGCTCGAGGTTGCGGTAGTGCTGGCGCGCCAGAACCTCGGTCGGCGCCATCAGCGCCGCCTGGGCGCCGGCCTCGACGGCGATCAGCATGGCAAGAAAGGCGACCACGGTCTTGCCCGATCCGACGTCGCCCTGCAAGAGCCGCAGCATGCGCCCGCCGGCGGCCAGATCGGCGGCGATCTCGCGGAGCGCCGTTTCCTGGCCCGCCGTCAGGCGATAGGGAAGGGCGGCGACGGCCTTGGCGCGGCATCGGCCATCGCCCTGAAGCGGCCGTCCCGAATGCTGGTGCTGGTGGCGGCGCACCAGCGCCAGCGCGAGCTGGTTGGCGAGCAGTTCGTCATAGGCGAGGCGCGCGCGCGCCCGCGCGTCGGGCAGGACGTCCGCGTCGGTCTCCGGATGATGGGCGGCGGCGAGCGCGGCCTTCCAGGCCGGCCAGCGGTTGCGCGCGCGAAAGGCGGGGTCGAGCCATTCGGGGAGCTCGGGGGCGCGCGTCAGCGCCGTGGCAATCGCCTTGGCGAGCGGCTTGCGATGCAGTCCGGCGGTCAGGGGATAGACCGACTCGATGGTTTGCAGGGCGGCGGCCTCCTCGGCGCTCGCGATATGATCCGGATGGGTCATCTGCGGCTCGCCGTTGAAGACTTCGACCAGCCCCGAGACCACTCGGACGGCCCCTTCCGGTAGTGATTTCCTGAGCCAATCCTCGCGCGCGTGGAAAAACACCAGAGTCAAGGTGCCGCTCTCGTCCGAGCCATAGACGCGGTAGGGCTGGCGCGGATGCTGCGCCGGCTGATGGCGATCGATCCGGAGCGTGATGGTGGCGATGCGCCCGGCCGGGGCGTCGGCGATCTTGGGCGCGAAGCGGCGGTCGATCAGGCCGCTCGGCAAATGCCAATAAAGGTCCGCGACCCGGCCGCCCGCGAGCTTTTCCAGGAGTTTCGCCGTGCGCGATCCGATCCCCGGCAGCGTGGTGAGCGGGGCGAACGCGGGAAAGAGGATTTCCGGCCGCATGATCGTGTCCCCGCCAGCATACCGGCTTGCGCCGCCGGCGGCCAGATCGTGGCCGCTTCCGGCGACCGGTCCGGCACTGGGCCGAGACTTGAGGCTGACAGGCGCCGCCGGCCGGTCTATACCATGGTCTCGTAGGGAACGGGCCGGCGCATGAGGCGGGCCGAGGCGAGCTTTCGGGGCTTCTTTGGTCGGCCCCCGAGCGTGATGAGAGGCGACATGCCAGATTCTTCCAGCGGTCTCGATCTCCGCCGTCGGCGGCTCTTCTACCGCTGCCATCATACCGGCATGCGCGAAACCGACCTCATTCTCGGGCCCTTCGCGCGTCGTCACATCGCGGACCTCGGCGAGCAGGAGGTCGACGAGCTCGAGGCCTTGCTCGACGACGTGCCGGAGGCGGACATCTTCGCCTGGGTGGCGGGGCTCCGCGCCGTTCCCGAGGCGTGGCGGGGCGCCCTGATGGACCGCCTGATGACCTTCAATATCCAAGACGCCTAGCTTGCAAAAACTTCTTGCCGAGATCGCCAAGGGTGGCCGGATCGCGATTTCCGACCTGCCCGAGGGAATGGCTGCGAAATTTCTTGCCGAGATCGCGCTCTCGGCGAAGACGGGCGTGCTGCACGTCGCCCGCGACGGTTTGCGGATGGCTGGCCTCGCCGAGGCGCTGCGTTTCTTCGCCCCCGGCCTCGAGGTGGTCCAGCTGCCGTCCTGGGATTGCATGCCCTACGACCGGCTGTCGCCGAACGGCGAGGTTGCCGGCCGGCGCATCGCGGCCTTGAGCCGCCTCGTCGCCGAACCCGTGAAGGCCGGCCGCGTCCTGCTTGCGCCGCTCAATGCCACCTTGCAGCGGCTGCCGCCGCGCGCACATCTGGCGGCGGCGCATTTCTCGGCCCGCGCCGGCGCGAAAGTCGATGCCGAGGCGCTTGGCGCCTTTCTCGCCCGCCAGGGCTACAATCGCGTCGGCACGGTGATGGAGCCCGGCGATTACGCCTTCCGCGGCGGCTTGATCGACATTTTTCCGCCCGGCGGCGAGGAGGGGTTTCGCCTCGATCTCTTCGGCGACCGGCTGGAAAGCATTCGCCGCTTCGATCCCTTGACCCAACGCGCGACCGGCCGTGCCGAGAGGCTCGATCTCCTGCCGGTCTCGGAGGTGCCGCTCGATGCCGAGGGCATCGCCCGCTTCCGCGCCGGCTATCGCCATGCCTTCGGCGCCGTCACCGGGGAGGACCCGCTTTACGCGGCGATTTCCGAAGGCCGCAAGCACGTCGGCATGGAGCACTGGCTGCCGCTTTTCTACGACCGGCTGGAGACGGTGTTCGATTATCTGCCGGGCGCGGTCGTCACCCTGGATGAAGCACTGCCAGCCGCGCGCGACGCGCGGCTCGCTGAAATCGCCGACCATTACGACGTGCGCGAGAAAGCCTATGCCGCCGGCACCGGCCTCTATAAGCCGCTGCGGCCGGAGCGGCTCTATATCGATGCCGAGGGCTGGGACGCGGCGCTTGAGGGCCGCGCCGTGCTCGAATTCACCGCCCACCATCTGCCGGCGGACCGGGGCGCCGTGGTTTCCGCCAACGGCCGGGCGGGGCGCGATTTCGCGCCCGAACGGGCACTGCCCGACGTCAATGTCTTCGAGGCGGTGGCGCATCATCTGGCCGCGCTTCGCGGCATGAGCCGCCGCGCCGTGATCGCGAGTTTCTCGGCCGGCGCGCGCGAGCGGCTAGCCGGCCTGCTGCGCGATCACGGGGTCGAGGATATCGGCCTGGTTGCGAGCTTCGCCGACGTCTTGAGCCTGCCGCGATCGAGCGTCGCGCTCGCCGTGCTTGGGCTCGAGCATGGCTTCGAGAGCGACGATCTCGCGGTCATCAGCGAGCAGGACATTCTCGGCGATCGCCTGGTGCGGCCGCGCCGCCAGCGCCGCCGCGCCGCCGACCTCATCGCCGAGGCTTCGACGCTCTCGCCCGGCGATCTCGTGGTTCACATGGACCACGGTATCGGCCGCTACGACGGGCTGCGCACGGTTGAAATCTCGGGCGCCGCGCACGACTGTCTGCTCATCGTCTACGACGGGGGCGATCGGCTCTATCTGCCGGTCGAGAACATCGAGATGCTCTCGCGCTACGGCTCGGACGCCGCAGATGTCGCCCTCGACCGCCTCGGCGGCGCCGGCTGGCAGGCGCGCAAGGCCCGCCTCAAGCGCCGCCTGAAGGACATGGCGGAAGAGCTGATCCGCATCGCCGCGCTCCGCCACCATCATGCCGGCGCGGCGCTAACTGTGCCCGAGGGCCTGTACGAGGAATTCTGTGCCCGCTTCCCCTTCGAGGAGACCGAGGACCAAGCGCGGGCGATCACGGAGACGCTCGCCGATCTCGCGCGCGGCCAGCCGATGGACCGGCTGGTTTGCGGCGACGTTGGCTTCGGCAAGACCGAGGTGGCGCTTCGCGCCGCCTTCGTTGCCGCCATGAGCGGCAAGCAAGTGGCCGTCGTCTGCCCGACCACGCTGCTCGCTCGCCAGCACGCCGCGACCTTCGCCGAGCGTTTCCGCGGCTATCCGATCAAGATCGGCCAGCTTTCCCGCCTGGTGGGGGCGAAGGAGGCGAAGACGGTCAAGGCCGATCTCGCCGCCGGGCGGATCGATATCATCGTCGGCACCCATGCGCTGCTGAGCAAGAGCGTGGCCTTCGGCGATCTCGCCCTGGTCATCGTCGACGAGGAGCAGCGCTTCGGCGTCAAGCACAAGGAGCGCCTGAAGCAGCTCCGCGCCGACGTCCACGTGCTCACCCTCACGGCAACGCCGATTCCGCGCACGTTGCAGCTCGCGCTGTCCGGCGTGCGCGATCTCAGCCTGATCGCGACGCCGCCGGTGGACCGGCTCGCGGTTCATACCTTCGTTCTTCCTTTCGATCCGGTGGTCGCGCGCGAGGCCATCCTGCGCGAGCGCTACCGCGGCGGCCAGAGCTTCTATGTCTGCCCCCGGATCGAGGACCTCGACGAAGTCGGCACCTTCCTCAAGGAGCAGGTGCCGGAGGTCAAGTTCGCGGTCGCGCACGGGCGCCTGGCGCCGGGCGAGCTCGACGACGTGATGACCGCCTTCTACGAGGGCGCCTACGATATCCTGCTGTCGACGGATATCGTCGAAAGCGGCCTCGATATCCCGAACGCCAACACTCTTCTGGTGCACCGCGCCGATCTCTTCGGCTTGGCGCAGCTTTATCAGCTGCGCGGGCGCATCGGCCGCTCCAAGCGGCGCGCCTATGCCTATTTTACCTTCAGCGCGGCCAAGCCGATTACCGCCGGGGCCGAAAAGCGGCTGCATGTCTTGCAGGCGCTCGATACCTTGGGCGCCGGTTTCACCCTGGCGAGCCAGGATCTCGATCTTCGCGGCGCCGGCAACCTTCTCGGCGAGGAGCAATCGGGCCATATCCGCGAGGTCGGGCTCGAGCTCTATCAGGAGATGCTGGAGGAGGCGGTGGCGGGGGCCGGCGGCGCGAGCGCCGAGGCTGGGCCGGCGGCGCGCTGGTCACCGCAGATCAATCTCGGCACCACGGTGCTGATCCCGGAGAGCTACGTGCCCGATCTCTCGCTTCGCCTCGAGCTCTATCGTCGCCTCGCGCACCTCGAGACGCCGGACGCGATCGAGGCCTTTGCCGCCGAGCTGATCGACCGCTTCGGCGCCCTGCCGGTGGAAGTCGATCAGCTGCTCAAGGTGATCGCGATTAAGCTGCTCTGCCTGCGCGCCGACCTCGAACGGGTCGAGGCCGGGCCGCGCGGCGCGACGCTCGGCTTCCGCGACAACCGCTTCCGCAATCCGAGCGGGCTCGTCGCCTTCATCAGCCGTGAGGGCAAGGCGGCGAAGCTACGCCCCGATCACAAGCTGGTGGTGTTCCGCGAATGGCCGCAGCCGAAGGACCGCTTGGCCGGAGTGAACGCGCTTCTCGGCCAGCTTGTACGCATCGCCGAGGCGGCGCCGTCCGAGGCCGTCGCCGCGGCGCGCTGAGCCCGAGATCAGGCTCCGAGTCCTTAGCAATAGCGTGACGACCTCGGAGCGATTGGCGCCAAATTCGCCGTGCCTTGGCGGCGGAGCCCGTCAGGACGCCGCGGGAACGGTCTCGGCGGCGGCCTCGGCCGCGATCTGCTCGAAGGCCTGGAGGAAAGCCGCCGGTTCCTGCGCCCCGGAGATCGCGTATTTGCGCTCGAGGACGAAGCAGGGCACGCCGCTGACGCCGAGTTCGCGCGCGAAGCGGTCCTCCGCGCGCACGAGATCGAGATCGTTGTCTCCCGCCAGGGCTTCAGCCACCCAGGCGCCGTCCATGCCGGCCTCCGCCGCGACCGCGGCCAGCACGCGGCTGTC
>JAJYTL010000080.1 GCA_021793055.1 Pseudomonadota bacterium | reverse complement strand
GGCAAGCTGTCGCGGAAGCGCGCCGCCGCCGGCGATAATGCCGAGTCTAGGCGGCTTCGGCATCCGGTTGCGGTTGGCAAAGGCCACGCGAGGACGGCGTGCGGATGAAGGTGATCAGCTCCTGCACCAGCGGACTGTCGGGAAAGAGCTGCGCCACGTCCACCATGCGCTCCTGCATGGTGCCCTCGGCCGCGAACAGCAAGCGATAAGCGGCGCGGAGCTTGTGGATGTCCTCGCGCGAAAAGCCCCGGCGCTTGAGGCCGACCAGATTGAGGCCGTTCAAATGGGCGCGGTTTCCCGCCACCAGGCCATAGGGAATGACATCCTGCTCGACCCCCGACATGCCGCCGATCATGGCGTGACGGCCAATGCGGACGAACTGATGCACGGCCGAGAGCCCGCCGACGATGGCGTAATCGTCGATCACCACATGGCCGCCGAGGGTGCCGCCGTTGACGAGGATGACGTGATCGCCGAGCCGGCAATCGTGCGCCACATGGGAACTCGCGAGCAGCAGACAATGATCGCCGACCTTGGTCACCATGCCGCCGCCGCGCGTGCCGGGGTTCAGGGTGACGTTCTCGCGGATGACGCAGTGGTGCCCGATGACGAGCTCGGAATTCTCGCCCTCGTATTTCATATCCTGCGGCGGATGGCCGATCGAGGCGAAGGGAAAGACGTGGCAGCCCTCGCCGACACGGGTGCGCCCGGCGATCGCCACATGGCTTTCCAGCACGACGGCGGCGCCAAGCTCGACGTCCGGCCCGACCACGCAATAGGGCCCGATGCGGACGCCATCCGCGAGCCTTGCCTTGGCATCGACCACCGCCGTGGTATGGACTTCGACCGCCATCGGCGCCTCCTACTTGTCCAGGATCATGGCGGCGAAGTTGGCCTCGGCGCACAAGAGATCCGCGACCATCACCCGGCCCGCGAATTTCCACACGTTGCCGCGGCTCTTTTCCTTTGTCACATGAACGTGCATGGAATCGCCCGGCGATACCGGCCGGCGGAAGCGCGCGTTGTCGACGCTCATGAAATAGACCAGCCTGCCCTCGGCCTCGGACCCGAGCGTATGGACGACGAGCACAGCCGCGGTCTGCGCCATGCTCTCGATAATCAACACCCCCGGCATCACCGGCTGGCCCGGGAAATGCCCCTGAAAGAACGGCTCGTTGATGCTGACGTTCTTGATCCCGATGGCGCTCTCGCCGGGCACCATATCCACCACCTTGTCCACCATCAGCATCGGATAGCGGTGCGGGATCATGCGCATGATACGGCCGATATCGGCGACGCCGAGCTTGTCGGCCCCAGCGACCTCAGTCATTGCCCTTATTCCCCTCCCTCGCCAGGCGACGCACCATCGCGATCTGACGGAACACGTCCTTGATCGGCCCGGCCGGACTGCCGAAGACCGTCTCGCCGGCCGATACGTCGTTCATGACCCCGGCTTGCGCCGCGATCTGGGCGCCATCGCCGATCTTGAGATGCCCGGTCAGCCCCGCCTGCCCGCCGAGCGCCACGAAGTTGCCGAGCCGGGTCGAGCCCGAGATGCCGACCTGCGCAACGACGATGCAGCGCTCGCCCAAACGGACGTTGTGCCCGATTTGCACCAGGTTATCAATCCAGGTTCCGGCGCCGATCACCGTATCCGGGCCGGCACCCCGGTCGATCGTGGTATTGGCGCCGATCCGGCAATCGTCGCCGATCAGCACGCGGCCGAGCTGGGGCACCGGCACATGGCCGGCAGGATTGGGCGCGAAGCCGAAGCCGGCCTGGCCGATGCGGGCGCCCGCATGCACCGTAACCCGATCGCCAATCCGACAATGGCTGAGCGAGGCCAGCGGCCCGATATCGCAATCGCCGCCAATCTCGACGTTGGCAGCGATCACCGCCTGGGCGCCGATCGCGGTGCGCGCACCGATCACGACCCCCTCGCCGACCACCGCGCACGGGCCGACCGCGACGTCCTCGCCAAGGCGCGCCGACGCCGCGATCACCGCCGTCGAATGAACCCCGGCCCGAACCGGAGGCGGCGGATAAAAGGCCTGCGCCACGCGGGCATAGGCCTTGTAAGGCTCGGCACTGAGCAGCAGACGGGTGGCGGCCGGTGCCTTCCCGGCATGCTCCGGAGCCACGATGCAGGCGCCGGCCCGGGTATCGCGAAAGCTGTCGAGATAGCGGAGATTGTCGAGAAAACTGATGTCCCCGGGTCCCGCGACATCGAGCGGCGCGACATCCGCGATCAACATCTCGGGATCGGCGTTCGCCGCCAGGGCCGCACCGCAGATTTCCGCCAGACGCCCAAGACTGTGGGGGCCCTGATTGGCGAAAAAACGCGGGTCGGCCATCGCGGGCGTGCCCCCCGGCTATTTCGTGCCGAGCCGGCCGCCCTTCAGTCCGCGCGGCTCCTGTTCGGGCGGCAGCTTGAAGCCGGCGGTCGTCACCTTGATCGACGGTAACTTCTGATTGAGGATTTTCATCACCTCGGCGGTGATCTCGAGCGAGGTCTGGCTAGCGACGATCTGCTCGCGATCGATGACGACGCCGATGTTATCCTTTTTCATGATATCGGTGACGATGCTGATCACGGCCTTGCCGATCTCGGCGCGGGCATTGCGCATCGCGGCGTCCATCTCGCCGTTACGCTCCTGCACCAACCGCTGCGCCGCCGCAACCTTGTGCTGAAACTCCTGGCGGCGCTTGTCGAAGTCCTGCGCCGAAAGCTTGCTCTGCTCCTGCACCAGCTTCTCGCGCTCCGAGCGAAGCTTGTCCTCGTCCGAAGCGATCTCCTTTTCGTAACGTTTCTGCAACACCGAGAGCTGCTGCGCGGCGCTGCGGCCGGCCGATGACTCGCGCATGATCTGCTGTACGTCGAGGATGGCGATGCGCGTTGCCGCCGGCGTTGCGGCCGCCATCGCCGCCGGCGCACCCGAGAAGAGCAGGGCTGCCGCGATCAGAGCAGCGGCAAAAATCGAGGAATGACGAGAGTTGGTCATGGGATGCCTTATGCCTAATTAACCCAAAGGGGCTTAGAAGGAGGTGCCGAAACTGAACCGGAATACCTGAGATTTATCGGGCTGTTGCTTCCTGATCGGGAATCCGAAGTCGATCTTCAGCGGGCCGAAGGGCGACTGCCACGAGAGACCGAACCCGGCAGAAACCCGAACCGCGCGTGAGTCGAACAAATTAGGTCCTGTCTGATCGACGCCGAACAGGCTTCCCGCCTGCGTGAACACCTGGCCTAGGATACCAAATTCCCTCGGCAAGCCGATAGGAAAAGAAAGCGCCAAGGTACCGACGTAGTATTGGTTGCCGCCGAGAGAATCGCCCGTCGACGTATCGCGCGGACCGACGCCGCCGTCGGCAAATCCGAGGAAATTGGTGCCGCCGAGGAAGAACCGATTGGCGAGGCGAACCGGCTGCCCGATGCCATGGATGTACCCGCCCGTGATCCCGGTTTCGAGCACATAGGGCTTTAGCAGCGGGAAGTACTGCTTGTAGCTGACCGCCGTCTGAAGGTAGCGAATGCTGCCGCCGAACCCGGCCAGGCTCTCGGTAACCGAGGCGTCGATGCCTTTGGTCGGCGCCATGCGATCGTTCCGCGTGTCGTAGGTCAAGTTATAGGCGACGGCCGAGGTGACGGTGCTGCCGACCTCCGCCTGAATGAACGGCGAGGCCGTGCTGGGCACGCCCGAGATCGAGTCCTGGCTGAGCGAGTAGTTGAAGCCTTGGCTCAAGTGCTCGGTCAGGGGATAGCTCAAGCCAACGGAAAAGCCGGTGGCCGCCTCGTTGAACGAGGACTGGTACTGGTAGTTGGTGCTCTCGTGGAAGACGTTGAAGCTGGCCGCCATATGACGGCCGAGGAACCACGGGTTGGTGAACCCGATATTGACGAACGACCGCCGCACCGAAAGCGCCAGGTTCGCCCCCAGCGTATCGCCGGTGCCGAGCAGGTTGTTCTCCTGAATGCCGACGGTTCCGATGATGAGATCGGTGGTCGAATAACCCGCGCCGAAGGTCAGGGATCCGGTCGATTTCTCCTGCACGTTGACATCGATCACCGTCTGATCGGGATGGGTGCCTTCGTGCTGGCTGACGTCGACCTTGGAGAAGAAATCGAGCCGGCGAATGCGCCGGATCGACTCCTTGAGCTTCGCGGTGTTGAACGCGTCGCCCTCGGCGAGCCGGAATTCGCGGCGGATCACGCGATCCAGCGTGCGGACATTGCCGGTGATGTTGATCCGCTGGACGTAGACACGCGGCCCGCGATTGACCACATAGGTGACGCCCATTGTATGGGTCTTGGCATCGCGATGGGCCTCAGGCTCGACATCGACGAAGGCGTACCCCTGGCCGCCGAGGGCATCGGTGATCTTCTCGATGCTCTTCTCCACCGTTTCGGCGTCATAGGTATCGCCCGGCTTGGTGATGACCACCTTGCGCAAGGCCGCGACGTTGACGTTGGGAATGCGCGACGCCACGTCGATCTTGCCGAACTTGTAGCGCTCGCCTTCGTGCAGCGCGAAGACGATGTCGAAGCTGTTTTCGTTCGGCGCCAGTTCGGCGACGGCCGACAGCACGCGGAAATCGGCAAAGCCGTGATTCAGGTAAAATCGCCGAAGCCGCTCGCGATCGACCGAGAGGCGGTCGGGATCGTAGGTGTCGTCGGTGCTCAGGATACGGTACCAGCGCCACTCCTTGGTCGCCAGCTGCTCGCGAAGCGTACCGGCCGGAAAGCTCATGTTGCCGACGAAGCGAATACGGCTCACCGTCGTCAGGCTTCCCTCGTGGATCTCGAAGACCAGATTGACCCGATTTTCCGACAGATGGATGAGCATCGGGTCGACGGTGGCGGCGAAACGGCCGCTGCGCCGATAGAGCTGAATGATGCGGCGCACGGCGGCCTCGACCCGGGCTGGGGTGTAGACGAGGCGCGGCCGGAGATCGATCTCCGACAATAGCTCGTTGTCGTCGAGGTGATGGTTGCCCTCGAAGGCGATGCGATCGATGACCGGGTTCTCGGTCACCTTCACCACCAGGGCATCGCCCTCCTGCTGCAAGCTGACGTTGGAAAAGAGACCGGTGGCGAACAGCGACTTAAGAGATTCGTCGATCAGCTTCGGATTGAAAGCGTCACCGACGTGAATTTTCATATAGGAGATGACTGTCGCGGGCTCGATGCGCTGCGTGCCCTCGACCTTGATCGCCGCCACCCGCTCGGCAGCCGCGGCGCGCTGGTTGACGGCAAGCAACGCCGACATCGCACACAGCGCGACGGCGAAAACGACTATCCTGATCAGACGGCGCAACTTGGCCCCCCGCGGCACATGTGCTGGTCCCGATGCCGGCCGTTAGGAAAAGACCCGCGTGAGAAAGGACACGACGCGTAGTTGAACCAGGTCGTTCCAGGTGGCAAACACGAAAATCCCCAATACCAGTATCAAACCGAGACGAAATCCATATTCCTGCGCCTTCTCCCCCAAGGGACGGCCGCGCAGCGCTTCCAAGGCGTAGAACAGAAGATGCCCGCCGTCGAGCAGCGGGATGGGAAACAGGTTGATCAGACCGATGCTGATCGAAAGCGTCGCGATCAACGCGGCCAGCGCCGCGAAGCCAAGCTTGATCACCGCGCCAGAAACCTCGGCGATGCGCAGCGGCCCGCCGAGCTGGCGGCCCGATTGCCGTCCGGAGAGGACGCCCCCGAGATAGGTCATCGTGGTCGCGGTCACGCCCCAGGTCTGCGCGATCCCGCCCTCAAGCGCCGCCAGTGGCGACAACTTTACGTATTCGGTCCGGTCCGCGGCGAGAATGCCGATCTCGCCGATGCTCTGTGTGCCGCCGAAGCCGTCCGCGACCGTGACCTTCCGTGGCGTGACCGTGAAATCCGTGATTCGACCGTCGCGGCGCACAACCACCGGCAGCGGAACGCCGGCGTGAACGGTGACGACGTTGCGGATGTCCTCGAACCCATGCACAGTGACGCCGCCAATCGAAAGAATCCGGTCCCTGGCGACAAATCCCGCCTGCGCCGCGGCGCTTCCGGGCAGAACCTTGCCCACCACCGGCGGCGTGAAGGGGCGTCCGGCGGTGGCGAAGAGCGCCGCGTAAACGACGATGGCGAAGACGAAGTTCGAGGCCGGACCGGCGAAGACGATCGCCGCCCGCCGCCACAAGGCCTGAGTGACGAAGGCAACTTTCGCCTCTTCGGGAGCGAGCGGGCGCTCTGCCGGTCCGCTCGAGGCGGCGTCAGCGTCGCCGAAGAACTTCACGTAGCCGCCGAGCGGGATGGCCGAAATCTTCCACCGCGTGCCGGCGCGGTCGAACCAGCCGAACAACTCCGGCCCAAAGCCGATGGAAAAGACGTCGATCTTGACGCCGTTGAGGCGCGCGACGATGTAATGGCCCCACTCGTGCACGAAGACGATAACCGTAAGCACGAGCACGAAGGCAATGGCGTGCTGACCGAAGCTAGAGAGAAAGGCCATAAGCGGCACCTCTAATGCCTCGCAAGCGAGGACGTTCCACCCCCCTCAGGGACTCTTCAAATCCGTCCGCGGCCGCGATCACCGCAGCCACCCGTGCCAGCCCGCGACTCCACCGCCCAAGAAGACGACGAGAGCGAGAACCGGCGCCGCAAACATCAACCCATCCAGCCGATCGAGAACCCCCCCATGGCCGGGAATCAAGCCCCCCGAATCCTTCACGCCGAAACGCCGTTTCACCGCCGATTCGGCGAGATCCCCGGCTTCCGCGGCGAGTGCGACCAGGGCGCTGATCGCAACCCATCCCGGAAGCGGCGTCAAGCGGCCAGCCACCGCCGCCAGCCAGCCTGTTGCCGCCGCCAGCACGATGCCGCCGAAAAGCCCCGCCCAAGTCTTGTTCGGGCTGAGGCGAGGCCAAAGCTTCGCTCCGCCAACCAGGCGTCCCACCGCGAAGGCGCCGGTATCGGTAGCCCAAACCACGACAAAAAGCCAGACTAGGCCGAACTGACCGACAAGGACATGGCTCCGAAGCCAGATCAGCGCAACGCTCGGCAAGCCGATATAAAGGGTGCCGAGCGCCGCCCAGCCCGGTGCGCCGCCGCTGGCATAGGCGACCAGGGCGGAGGCCGGCAGGGCCGTCAGCAGCACACCGAGAGCGGCCGCAAGCTCGCCGAAGCCGGCCAGGACAAGCACCGCCACGATCAGCGCACCGCCCGCCGCGGCGCCGCGATCCGCCGCCCGCCCGGTCACCATGCGGTGCCACTCGCCAAGCATCAGCAGCGCCACCACGACGACGACGCCGTTTAGCAGCCAGCCCCCGACCCAGGCCGCGGCGAGCGCGCCCGGAATCATCACGAGCGCGGAAATGATACGCAGGCGAAGCGACTCCAGCCGGCGCTCAACCACTGAAGCTCGAAGCTCCGTAGCGCCGCTCGCGGTGGTAATACTCATCAAGCGCGGCGAGCAGATTCTCGCGCGAGAAATCCGGCCACAGCGTGTCGAGGAACACGAGCTCGGTATAGACCGACTGCCAGGACAGGAAATTGCTCATACGGCGCTCGCCGCTGGTGCGGATGAGGAGATCCGGGTCGGGAACGTCGACCGTATCGAGATAGCTTGCGAAGATATCTTCGGTGATCTCCGCCGGCGCCAGCCGGCCGGCCCGCACCGCCTCCGCAATGGCACGGGCGGCATGAACGATCTCGCTTCGGCCGCCATAGTTGACCGCCAGGATCATGGTCAATGCCCGGTTGCCGCTGGTGCGGGCCTCGGCATCGGCAATCAGGGCGCGCACGTTCCCCGCCAGCCGCGAACGATCGCCGATGACCCGGACACGAACGCCATTACGGTTGAGTTCGGCGACCTCCTTCTCGAGATAAAGGCAGAGAAGCCCCATCAGATCGTCGACCTCGGTCACTGGCCGTTTCCAGTTCTCGGAGGAAAAGGCGTAGAGGGTGAGGTAGGAAATTCCCAGATCGCGGCAGGCGATGACGATGTCACGCACGACCTCGGCGCCGCGCTGGTGGCCTGCAGCCCGCGGCAAGCCGCGCGCCTTCGCCCAGCGCCCATTGCCATCCATGATGATGGCGACATGAGCCGGAGCCGACGGCGCCAGCGCGACGGGTACGGTAGGCTGCATCAAGCTCAAACCTGCATGATTTCCTTTTGTTTCTGGGCCAGGGCCTGATCCACCTTGGCGATCGACTCGTCGGTAAGACGCTGGACCTCCTCGCTCCACATCTTGTGGTCGTCCTCGCTCACCTCGCCATCCCGCTCCATGCGCTTGAGCTTCTCCATGCCGTCGCGGCGAACGTTGCGCACCGCGACCCGCGCGTGCTCGGCATAGCCGGCCGCGATCTTGCCGAGCTCGACCCGGCGCTCCTGCGAAAGCTCGGGAAGCGGCACGCGGATAAGCTGGCCTTCGGTCACCGGATTGAGACCGAGACTGCCGGCGCGGATCGCCTTGTCCACGGCCTGGACATTGGCCCGGTCCCAGACCTGCACAGTCAGCAGGCGGGGATCGGCGACGCTCACCGTCGCGACCTGGTTCAGCGGCATCTCGGCGCCATAGGCGGAGACCACCACCGGCTCAAGCAGGCTCGCCGAGGCCCGGCCGGTGCGCAGTCCCGAAAATTCGTGACGCAGCACCTCGACCGCTTTCTGCATGCGATGTTCGATGTCGTCGATGTCGAAGTCAGACACGGCTTACGCTCTCCCCGATTTTCGCCACGCGCTCCTCATCGCGGATGATTGTGCAGTCTTCATGGGTGCACAAGACGCGGGCAAGACCGCCCGGCCGATGAATGGAGAACACCAGGATCGGGATATTGTTCTCCCGCGCGAGCGAAATGGCCGAAGCGTCCATAACCTTGAGATCGCGCGCCAGCACATCGAGATAGCTCAGGGTCTCGAAGCGTGTCGCTGTCGGGTCCTTCTTCGGGTCGTTCGAATAGACGCCATCGACCTGGGTGCCCTTGAGCAGCGCGTCGCAACCCATCTCCGCGGCACGGAGCGCCGCCGCGGTGTCGGTGGTAAAAAACGGATTGCCGGTGCCGGCGGCGAAAATCACCACGCGGCCCTTCTCCAGATGGCGCACGGCGCGGCGGCGAATATAGGGCTCGCAGACGCTGGTCATCGGGATCGCCGACTGCACCCGCGTCGCGATGCCGACCCTCTCCAGCGCATGCTGCACCGCAAGAGCGTTAATCACCGTTGCCAGCATGCCCATGGAATCGGCGGCGGCGCGCGCCATACCTTGGGTCGCGCCGGCGACACCGCGGAAAATGTTACCGCCGCCCAGGACTAGGCAAAGCTGGATGCCGAGGGCACAGGCGTCACGGACATCCTGGGCGATGCGCTCCACCGTCCGGAAATCGATCCCGTAGTCGCCGTCTCCCATCAACGCTTCGCCCGAGCACTTGAGAAGAACCCGGCGGTAGAGCGGTGCGGCCATGCCCATTCCCGAAGTTGCAAGCGCACGTATGCCGCGGCGCATGCGCCGCAACTCGAAACAACACCTTACACCATCGCCAGGCGGGAAGAAACCGCCGGGCCTCCCCTAGCCGGCCATCTTCGCCACTTCTTCGGCGAAATCGTCCGTCCGCTTCTCGATCCCCTCGCCCAGCGCGAAGCGGACGAATCCGCTCACCCGGACCGGAGCTCCGGCCTCTTTGGACGCTTGTTCCAGAACCTTGGCGATGCGGGTTTCGCCGTCGATCACGAAGGTCTGGTCGAGCAGCACCACCTCCTCGAAGAACTTGCGCAGCCGCCCGACGACCATCTTCTCGACGATCTCGGCCGGCTTGCCAGAGGCTTTAGCCTGCTCCATGTGGATAGCCCTCTCGCGCTCGACCACGGCGGGGTCGAGCGCCTCGGCCGTAACCGCCAAGGGATTGGCGGCTGCAATATGCATGGCGAGTTGCTTGCCGACGCTCTCCAGCACCTCGGGCTTGCCAGCGGATTCGAGACCGACCAGAACGCCGATGCGGCCAAGGCCGGGACGCACGGCGCCATGGACATAGGAGACGACCGCGCCCTGCGTTACCGCAATCCGCGCTGCGCGACGCAGCGAGATGTTCTCGCCAATGGTGGCGACGGCGTGAACGATCTCCTCGGCGACCGTACGGCCGGCACCCGGGACCGGCGCCTTGGCGATACGCTCCATATCACCCTCGGCGCCGAGCGCGATCTCCGCCACCGCCGCCGCAAGACCCTGGAACTGGTCGTTGCGAGCAACGAAGTCAGTTTCGGTGTTGATCTCCACCATCGCGCCGGCATTGCCCTCGACCGCGACGCCGATCAGCCCCTCGGCCGCGACCCGCCCCGCCTTCTTCGCGGCGGCGGCAAGGCCCTTGGTGCGCAGCCAGTCGACTGCGGCCTCGATATCGCCGCCGGTCTCGGTCAACGCCTTCTTGCAATCCATCATCCCGGCGCCGGTCCGGGTGCGTAAGTCCTTTACCAGGGTGGTGGTAATTTCAGCCATTGGGGAACCTCGCAAATGCTACTCGGCGGACGCGCCAGACGCCTCGTCGGCGCCAGCGGCGAGCGCCAGCTCTTCCGCCGGCAATTCGACGGCCTCGCCGACGTCGCCGCCCTTGGCGCCAACCTCGGCCTGCAAGCCATCGAGAACGGCGCGCGCGAAAAGATCGCAGTAGAGAGTGATGGCACGCAGCGCGTCATCGTTGCCGGGGACCGGGAAATCGATGCCTTGCGGATCGGAGTTTGAATCCAGGATGCCAACCACCGGAATGCCGAGCTTACGCGCCTCGGCCACCGCGATGTCTTCCTTGTTGGTATCGATGATGATCAGGATATCGGGCAGGCCGCCCATGTCCTTGATGCCGCCAAGCGCACGCTCCAGCTTGTCGCGCTCGCGGGTCAGACGCAGAAGTTCCTTCTTGGTGAAGCCGAGCGCTTCGCCGGCAAGCTGCTCGTCGAGTTCGCGCAGGCGGCGGATCGAATGCGACACCGTCCGCCAGTTGGTCAGCATGCCGCCGAGCCAGCGGTGGTTCACGTAATACTGGCCGCAGCGCTTGGAGCTCTCCGCGACGATCTCCGAGGCCTGACGCTTGGTGCCGACGAAGAGCACCCGGCCGCCGCCGCCGACGATATCGCGCACCGTCTCGAGCGCCCGGTAGAGGAGCGGCACGGTCTGCTGCAGATCGACGATGTGGATGTTGTTGCGGACGCCGAAGAGATAAGGGGCCATCCGCGGGTTCCAGCGGTGAGTCTGGTGCCCGAAGTGGACGCCGGCCTCGATGAGCTGGCGCATGGTGAACGTCGGAAGCGACATGACTTTTCCTTTTCCGGTTGGACCGCCGCGGGCAGTGACCCCTCTGGGCACCGGAACGACCGGCCGGATATTTGCCGGCGGCCGCAAGCCCGCGTGTGGCTTGT
>JAJYTL010000079.1 GCA_021793055.1 Pseudomonadota bacterium | reverse complement strand
GCGACGCCGCCAACTACGTAGACCGCCAAGGCAAGCGCCAGCGCGCGGCCCATTGGGACAACGCCCGCAACCAGGGCCGCGTCGCCGCCCAGAACATGCTCGGGCGGCGCATCCTGTATGACGACGTGCCGCATTATTTCTGCGATTTTCTCGATTTCAGCTTCACCTTCCTCGGCGAAAGCGAGGCGGCGGGGCAAGCGATCGGGCGCGGCGACCTCGCGGCCGGCGCCTTCGCCGAGTTTTATATTCGCGACAATCGCATCGTTGGGCTGTTTTCGACTGGCCGGCCGGCGGCGGAGACCCATACGGTCGAGATGCTGATTCGCCAGCGCGCCGATGTCGGCGGCGCCCTGGCGCGGCTCGCCGATCCCGAGGCCGATCTTGATGCCCTGGCGCGGACCACGGTTCTGATCCTGCAAGGCGGCGGCGCCCTCGGCGCCTTCGAATGCGGCGTCATTCGTGCCATGGAGGAGGAGGGCATCTATCCCGGCATCGTCGGCGGCATTTCGGTCGGTGCCTTGAACGGCGCCATCGTCGCCGCCAATCCGCGTCACGCCTTTCAGGCGCTCGACGCCTTCTGGAATGACCTCTCGCTCGACACCGGCCTGATGGCAAGCCCCTATCTCGCCAACGCCTTCGCGATCTGGCGCGCGATGGCGCTCGGCGTGCCCGCGTTCTTCCGCCCGCGCTGGCTGTCGTCGCCGATTCGCGGCGAGGCCCTGCCCTTGCAGTGGACCAGTTTCTACGACACCGCGCCGCTCAAGGACTTGCTGCGGAAATATGTCGATTTCGCCCGCCTCGCCGAGAGCCCGGTGCGGCTCTTCGTCGGTGCCGTCGATGTCGAGCTCGGCCAGCTTGAATTTTTCGATACGCGAATCGACCGGCTGACGCCCGAGCATATCGTTGCCAGTTGTAGCCTGCCGCCGGTGTTCCGCTGGACCACGATCAACGGGCGTCATTATTGGGACGGCGGCATCATCTCCAACTCGCCCTTGGAGCACGTGCTCTCGACCAGCGGCGCCGACAACAAGGAGGTGGTGATCGTCGACCTGTTCCCGGGGCGGCGGCCGCTGCCGACCAATCTCGCCGAGGTGGTGACGCGGCGCGACGAGATCGTCTATGGCGAGCGCATCCGCAACGACGCCGAGTTGCGCGAGCTGGTGCACGATTATCAGGCCCTGGTCGCCGAGATCATGCTCTCGGTCGCGCCCGAGGCGGCCGAGCGTCTGAAGGAACGTCCGCGCTACGTTCACCTCATGGGCCGCGGCGCCGAGACCTCGATCGTGCGTATCGTGCGTGCGGCGCGCAAGGGCGATCCAGCGGCGACCGACTACGACTTTTCCGCCCAGACCATCGCCCAGCACAAGCAGGATGGCTACGAGACGGCGCTGAAGCACCTCCGCGCGCGCCCGTCGCTGCCGATCGCTGCGGTGGGCGAGCCGGCCCAGACGCAAGTCCACAATCGCGAAAAATTGCAAAAGATTCCGCGACGTTGATCCTGATCAAGGGATCGCCGGCGGGGGCGATCAAGAATGGCGCCGCACGTAAGGCCGCAAAAAAGCCGGAGCGAGCGCGGGGCCACGGGCCCGACGCGCGACCATGTCGTCGCCCCCTCGCATCGGCCGGTTGCGGCCCCGAGAGGGTGGAGGGCAAGAGCAAATGGCAAGAGTGGCAATCGTCACCGGCGGCACCCGGGGCATCGGCGCTGCGATCGCGCGCTGTCTCGCCGCGGGCGGCTATCGCGTCGCCGCGACCTATGTGGGAAACGAGGCCACCGCGGCGGCCTTGCACAAGGAAACCGGCATCGCCGTGTTTCGCTGGGACGTCGCCGATTACGCGGCCTGCGAGGCCGGCGTCCAGGCGGTCGAGAAGGCCTTCGCGGCGCCGGTCGATGTGCTCGTCAACAATGCCGGCATCACCCGCGATTCGATGCTGCACAAAATGTCGCCGCAGCAGTGGGATCAGGTCATCGCGGCCGACTTGACCTCCTGCTTCAACATGAGCCGCATCGTGATCGGCGGCATGCGCGAGCGCGGCTTTGGGCGCATCGTCAACGTCTCCTCGATCAACGGCCAGAAGGGCCAGCTCGGCCAGACCAACTACGCCGCCGCGAAGGCCGGCATTCTCGGCTTCACCAAGGCGCTGGCGCTCGAATCCGCGGCCAAGGGCATCACCGTCAACGCGGTGGCGCCGGGCTATGTGATGACCGACATGGTCGCGGTGGTGCCGCCCGAGGCCTTGGCCAAGATCGCGTCGCAGATTCCGGTCGGCCGCCTCGGAAACCCGGACGAGATCGCGAATATCGTGCGCTTTCTCGTCGCCGAGGACACCGGCTTCATCACTGGCGCGACGATCACGGCGAACGGCGGGCAGTACATGACGTGAAGGCGGCGCGCGATCCGCGCGGCGAGTGCGCAGTCGGTATTTTCAGGAGAAGTGGCATGAAGCCGAATATGGCAGACCTTGCGGCAAAGCGGAGACGGATCAACGCGCTGCTGTCCTGGTGGGGGATTCCGCGCATGGCCGTGCTGCCGAAGGAGGACGGCCAGATCAAGCCCCTGCGGCGGTTGGCGATGGAGCTCGGCGCTTTCTATGACGGCGATGACGGCTGGGCGCGCGAGGCCGGAACGAATGCGGTGTACTACGAAATGCCGCCGGCCGAGGCTGGGCGCGGCCTGCGCGCCGCCGAGGCGGAGACCTTGGCCCGGCTCTCGGATCAGGTGTCGCGTCGGGCGCGGCTTTGGGCGGAGATCATGCGCAGAGCGAACGAACCGGCGCGGCCTTGAGCCGCGGCCGGGCCCCGGATCTTCCGGTGATCCAGGGGGAGGCCGCGGCGGCGGCGCCGCGCCGGCGATCGAGCGCCGGTCAGGCGCCGAGGTCCTCCAAGGCGGTCACGTTCTTCAGCCGGATGCGGCGCGTCGTCGGCAGTTCGATGATGCCTTCCCGCTCAAGCTGCGAGAGGGTGCGCGACACGGTCTCGATGGTAAGGCCGAGGTAATCGGCGATGTCCTGGCGCGCCATCGCCAGGCTGACGACGTCGCTATCCGGCGAATGCTCGGCCCATTCGAGAAGGAAGGCGGCGAGCTTTTCGGCGGCGCTCTTGCGGCCGAGCATCAGCGCGTGTTCCTGCGCCCGGGCCAGGCTGCCCATGGCATAGGACAGCATCTGATGCGAGAGCCCCTCGTCGGTGACCGCAAGGATTTCGACGCCATGGCGGCGAAACGCAATTACCGCGCAATCGCAGACCGCCTCGGCCGAGAAGTTGTGCGCGGCGCCGGGCTCGAAGCCGAACACATCGCCCGGCACGTAAAAGGCGTCGATCTGGCGCCGGCCGTTGCCAAGAAACTTGCAGGTCCGCACCACGCCCGAAATCACCTTGAAGAAGATTGGGGCATCGTCGCCCTCGCCGTAGATCTCCTGGTCTTGGGTGAAATGCTGCACCGGGCCGACGATAAGGGCGCGGTCGCGGCCGGGCCGCGGGCCCGCCGTGTCCTCAGTCCATGGAGTGTGTCCGAAGATCGCCGGGGCCGCCGCCGTGCCGTGATTCGCCGAGAAGGAAATTTGTGTCGACATCGTTGTCTCCATGGCGCAGTGAACACGCTCGTTCTCTACCGCGCATGGCGATGCCGGAATATTGGGTTAGCCCCTACGGGTTTCTACGTAACCATCGGCCGGGGCCAAGGCCCGGCCCGGAATGGCCGCGGCGTCCAGCCCGGAGAAGCGACGAAACGGCGGGTCAGTCGGGTTGGTTCAGTACGTCCCGAATGCCATTAACCAGGGCATTGCCGAGAAGCGGCTTCTCCAGAACATAGCGCACGCCCGCCGCGGCGGCGCGTTGGCAGAGGGCCGTCGTGGCGTGGCTGGTGATGAGAATGACGGGAGGCCGCATTTTCCGGCAGGCGAGGCGCTCCATCACCTCCAGGCCGTCCATCGCCGGCATTCTATAGTCGAGAACGAGGCATCCCACATGCGGCAGCTCCGGATGCGCCAGCAATTCCGCGCCGCTGCCGCAGGCCGCGACCTCAAGGCCCTCGATTTCCAGGGCGAACTTGAGCGATTCGCGAACCGCCAAGTCGTCATCGACAACCATGACGATGCCTGATGTCGCGGTCATTGGCGATGCCGCCCGTTCATGCCCAATCGTATCCTTACATCTCCCAAATTTAGATACTACATGGGCCGGTATGAAGCGCTTTGATCTAACGCAAGCGATCGGCGCGGGGCCGCGACGATGGCGTGCAGGGCGCGGGCCAGGGTCAACAGAGCGGGCGCCGCCCTCGCGGCTCGGTCAGCTTCCCGGCAGGACGTTCGCGACGATGGCCATGCGGATGAGGTTCGACAGGCTGCTCGCCCCCATCTTGGTCATCACGTTGGCGCGATGCACCTCGACGGTTCGCGGGCTGAGATTGAGGTCGTAGGCGATGGTCTTGTTGGGCAGTCCGGCCAGGAGGCCATCCAGCACCTGCCGCTCGCGGGCCGACAGCGCGCAGAGCTTGTTCTGGATTTCGGCTAGCTCCGCCTTTTGGTGCTCGGTCTTGTTGTAGCGGTCGAGGGCGATCCGGATGGCGGTGAGCAGGACTTCGTCGTCGAAGGGCTTTTCAATGAAGTCGATTGCCCCGGCCTTCATCGCCTCGACGGCCAGCGAAACGTCGCCGTGGCCGGTCATGATGATTACCGGCAGATTCACCTCGAGCTCGTTGAGGCGGCGCTGCAGTTCCAGGCCGTCGATTCCCGGCATGCGCACGTCGCTGACGATACAGCCGGGCTGCAGGGTGGCGAGGGCATCGAGGAACGCCGTGCCCGATTCGTAGATCCGCACCGCCAGTCCGGCTGTCGCCAAGGAGAACGCCAGGGACTGGCGCACGCCCTCGTCGTCGTCGATCAGATGCACCAAGGCGCTACTCACCATCGACCTCCTCCGCGTCGACCGTCTTCAGGGTCAGGTGGAACACCGCGCCGCCCGAATCCCTGGTCTCGGCCCAAAGGCGACCGCCATGGGCCTCGGCTATTGTCCGCGAGATCGACAGCCCGACGCCCATGCCTTCCCGCTTGGTGGTGATGAAGGGCTGAAAGAGCTGGGCCGCGATTTCCGGTGCGATGCCGGGCCCGGTATCCGCCACCGTGACTTGTACCGTGGTATTGTCGACTTGCCGGGTCGAGATAGTCAATTCCCGCCGCGCGGTCTCCTCCATGGCTTCGACTGCGTTGCGCATCAGATTAAGCAGGACCTGCTGGATCTGCGTCTTGTTGACCATGACGAAGGTGGCGCGCGGGTCGAGGTCGAAGGAAACCCGGATGCCGAGGTTCCTGGTACCGACCAGGGCGAGCCCGCTCACCTCCTCGATCAGCTTCGACAGGGTCTCCGCCTGCCGCCCGCTGTCGCCTCGGGCGACGAACTCGCGCAGGCGGCGGATGATCTCGCCGACGCGCATCGTCTGTTCGGTGGCGCGCGCGATTGCCTCCCGCGCCATCGCCATGCCGTCGGAAGGGGCGCCGTCCATGAGCCGCGCGGCACCATTCAGATAGCTGGCGGCGGCGGTGAGCGGCTGGTTCAGCTCATGTGCCAAGGTCGAGGCCATCTCGCCCAAGGCGGTGAAACGCGACATGTGGATCAGTTCGGATTCCAGTTCGCGGAACCGCCGCTGGGTTTGCTGGCGCTCGGTGAGGTCGCGGGCGACGCCGGTGAAAAAGCGGTGCCCGTCGCTGTGCATCTGGCCCACCGCCAGTTCCATGGGAAAGGTCGAGCCGTCTTTGCGCAGCCCCACCACGATGCGCCCGATGCCGATGATCCGCCGCTCCCCGGTCGCGAGATGGCGGCGAAGATGGTTGTCGTGCGTCTCCCGATACGGCGGAGGCATGAGCATGCTGACGTTGCGGCCGATCGCCTCGGCGGCGGAATAGCCGAAAAGGCGCTCTGCCGCGGCGCTGAAGGAACATATGACGCCGTCGGTGTCTATCACGATCATGGCATCCGGCAGGGTATCGAGGAGCGAGCGGAGATGTGCCTTGCGCGCGGCATCCGAGGTCGAGCAGGCGGGCGGATCGCCGCGGGTGCCCTCGGTCGCGTCGGTGCCGTTCTCGGTCACGTCGTCCCGCCGCGCGTCGTCGATGACGATGCCGATAACGCCGCCGGCGTCGCCGCTCTCGCCGAAGGCCCGCCCCTTGAGCCGCAGCCCGCGCGCGCGGCTCTCGCTCCCCCGGGTGCGCACGGCGACATCGCAGGTGCCGCCGGCCGCGACGCTCTCACGCAAAGAGCGGTCCGCGGTGTCGCGGTCTTCCGGGTGCAAGAGAGCGAGAAATTCGACGTAGTCGAGGAGGTCGCACGGCGCGCCGATCAACGCACGCGCCTGGGTGGAGAGGCGCAAGGAGCCAGCGGTGAAATCCCATTGCCACGCCCCGATCCCCGCCGCTTCCATTGCCAGCAAAGGGGAAATATCGGCCGCCATCGTGGCTTCGGGCATCGAACGGAGCCTAGTCTTCATTGCGCATCCTGGACGGAAAAGCGGCGCGATCATCCGCGCGGCGCGGCAGTATAGCGCCGCTCCTTGGCCGCATCCATCGGCGCGGGCCCAATCCGGCGCCGCCGGCCCACATTGAGTCTAGAGCAATTACAGAATGCCGCGGATTTGCGGCGCGATGAAGAATTCCGGCGCCGCCACAGACCGGGGCTGCCGTGACGGCCGCCGAAGCCGTGCCCGATTAGCTGCGGCAATTCGCCGCAGCTAATCGGGATGCTTCGGATGGCGCGCCCGGCGCGCGGCGACAGCAGTGGTGCGGGCATGGCGATCGGGTGCCGGCGGCGCTTTCTTCGCTTCGGCTTATGCTTTAGCTTGGCGGTCGGGAAGAAATGCCGGCCGTGCTGTCGCGCCAAGCCGGGGCCGAGGAAACTAAGGAATGGATGCAAAAGCAGAAACGGTCGCGAACGCCGTGAGCTGGCCGGACGCGCTCTATGATCTCCTGCGCCGGAGCGGCGTCACCCAGTTCGCCTACGTGCCGGATGCCGGACACAAAGTGCTGATCAATCGCGCGCTCGCCGATCGCGATGCGCAGGCCATCGCCCTCACCACCGAGGAGGAAGGGGTCGCTCTTCTCGCCGGCGCCGATCTCGGCGGCGGCCGCGGCGTCCTCCTGATGCAATCGAGCGGGGTCGGCAATTGCATCAACATGCTCTCCCTGGTCAAAGGCGGGCGTTTCCCCTTTCTCATGCTGATCAGCATGCGGGGCGATTTCGGCGAGGGAAACCCCTGGCAATACCCCATGGGCCAGGCGGTCGAGCCGGTGCTCGACGCGATGGGCGTGATCTGCCTCCGGGCGGAGCGGCCGGAAGACGTCGCCGCGACCGTCGCGGCGGCGCTCACCATGGTTTTCCAGTCGGGCCAGGCGGTGGCGGTGCTGCTGACGCAGAAGCTGATCGGCGCCAAGAAATTCTGAGGAGCGAAGTCATGGCAAAAGTCGAACAAGCGGTCGGTCAGGCAGTCATGGCACCGGTCTTCGCCCTCGATCGTCTGCAGGCGGTGCCGGCCTTGATCGGCCGGCACGAGGATTTCCTGATCATCGCCGGCCTCGCCGGCACGGCCCGCGACCTCACCGCCTTGACCAACGACGGCGCCCATGTTTATGGCCTGGCCGGCGTCATGGGCGCTGCCGCGATGATGGGGCTCGGGCTGGCGCTGGCGAAGCCGGAGCGGCGGATCTTGGTGGTTACCGGCGACGGCGAGCTGTTGATGAATCTCGGCGCGCTCGCCACCATCGCGGTGCTCAATCCACCCAATCTCTCGATCGTCTGCGTCGATAATGGGCACTATGGCGAGACCGGCTATCAGGAAAGTCATACCAGCCGTGGCGTCGATCTGGAGAAGATCGCGCTCGGCTGCGGTCTCAAGGTCGCCCGCACCATCAGCCGCGAGGATGAGATCGCCGCGGGCCACCGCCTGATCCGCGAAGGCAACGGCACCGCCTTCGTTCTGCTTCGGGTCAAGCCGACCGAGCCGCCGAACTTCAAGCGCAACATGGACCCCGCTTATTGCCGCGAGCGCTTTCGCGCGGCGCTCGGGGTGGCCTGAGCGTTCGGCCGGGCGTTCGTTCGAGCAACTAGTCCCGCGCCTACGCGGCCAGGGCGACTGATGAAGACAAACCCGCATGGGGCGCTTCGCCCCACGCGAGTTTCTTAGGCACGACGAACGGCAAAATGAACTGCGGCCGCTCCTAGTAGCCCATGCCGCAGGCGCCGAATCCGCCGTGCGCGAGGCCGGGCAGGATTTCGCTCGCCTGGCCTTTCTGGAATTCAGTGAGATGCGGCGTCAGCATCTCGGCGGCGGCGCGCATCTCCTTAAGTTCGCCCTGGCGGAGCCGGATCATCTGAGCCATGAAGGTGAGCCGCTGTTCCGGCGTCACGTTCCACATCATGCCAGGCTGGTGCATACCGGCCATGGCGTCCCAGAGCTTCTTGTTCGCCGCCGTAACCTTGTCGCCATAGGCTTTCCAGGCGGGTTCCTCGGCTGGGGTGATCTTGAGCCGCGCCTTGAGCGCGTCCAGCCGCGCCGTCACGTTGCCGGCGATGCCGCCCTTGCCGGCCCAATGCGGGCCGCGGCCCCGCATCATGGCCGGGCCGTAACCGGCGCCGTAACCGGGGCCGTAGCCCATCATGCCGCCGCCCATGCCCCCGCCATAGCCGCAGCCGCCTGCCACCGATGCCATCATTCCGGGCCCGTAGCCGCCGGGCCCGTAGCCGCCGGGTCCGAAGCCGCCGCCGGCGGATTGCGCGAGCGCCGGGCTCGCGGCGCCGAGAAGCAGGGCGAGAGACAGGATGCCGGTCCAACGCGGCACGCGATGTTTGACGTTGAAATGCATCTTCGATGTCCTTTACGACGTCCTTTACGACAGGTTCGCGGCCGATTCGCGCCGCCCAAGCGGGCTCCGGGGCCTTGATGTGCGAATGCTAGGCGGCGTCGGCATCGCGGCATTGACCTGAATCAACGGCAGGGGCAGCTTGATCCAGGTCATGGGGCCGGCGGCAAACCTCTGGCCTGATTCGTTGGTTACGTGCTTGCGAGGGGCCCCTTTTCCGCTTATTCCGGAGACCGTGTCCGCAGTCGAGGCGCGGCGGCGACGGTGCCTTTGCCTGCGCCGCGGCCCGCCGCGTGGGCGTTCGGCCGGGGGGCGTTCGGCCGGGGGGCGTTCGGTTGGGCCGCTGCGGGCGGCGTCGTGGACAAGGCAGTCGCGAGGAGTGCGAGATCAGGCCCATGGGATCGGCAAAGCGAAAGTTCTTCGGCTTGGTTCTCGTCGCGATCGCCGCGGCGGCGGCTGGTTTTGGCACCTATTACGCGGTGCTGCGCCCGCCGGCCGCGGCGCGCCAACTCACGCTCTACGGCAATATCGACATCCGCGAGACCGATCTCGGCTTCAACGACGCCGGTCGGGTTGCCGAGATGCGGGTCGAGGAGGGCGACCGGGTCAAGCCGGGCGAGCTTCTCGCCACCCTGGACGCGCGGCGCTATCAGGCGGCGGTGGACGCGGCGCGGGCCGAGATCGCGGCTCGCCAGGCGGTGCTCGATCGGCTGCTCGCCGGTAGCCGGCCGGAAGAGATCGCCCGCGCCAAGGCCGACGTCGCCGCGATCGCGGCCACGCTCGCCAACGCGCAAAGCCATCTCGATCGCAGCGAAAAGCTGGTCGTGCACCGCTATGTCTCCGAGCAGCAGCTCGATGACGACAAGGATCGCGTGCGCCTGCTTCAGGCGCAGCTCGACGCCGCGCAGCAGACGCTCGCCCTCGCGGTCAAGGGGCCGCGCGCCGAAGACATCGCCGAGGCGCGCGCTAATCTCGCCGGCGCCAAGGCAACTCTCGCCCTGAACCTCGATCAGCTCAGGGACACGCGGCTCTATGCCATGGAGAACGGCGTGGTCAGGGTCCGCGTCGTCGAGCCCGGCACCATCGTGCAGCCGCAGAGCCCGATCTATACCATCGCGTTGACTGATCCGGTCTGGGTCCGGGCCTATGTTTCCGAGCCCGATCTCGGCCGGATTCGCCCCGGCATGAAGGCCGAGGTCTTTACCGACACGGCCCCGAATGCGCCCTATGACGGCTGGGTTGGTTTCATCTCGCCGGTGGCGGAATTCACGCCGAAATCGGTCGAGACCCCGGATACCCGCACCAGCCTGGTCTACCGCATCCGGGTCTATGTCCATAACCGGGGTGACAGCCTGCGCCAGGGCATGCCGGTGACGGTGAAGATCCCGCTGACCGCGGCGCCGCCACGCAAAACCCCGGCCCAAAGCTCCGCCGGGCCGGAGAATCGGAAGTGATCGATCGGCAAGCGGCGGGTCGGGAGGGGGGCGATGCCCTTGCTTTCCAGCCCGTCGTCCTGTTCCGCGACGTGGTGAAGCGATTCGAGAGCCGTGAGCGGCGCGTCACTGCCATCGCCGGACTCTCGGCCGAGGTTAAGCCCGGCTGCATCACCGGCCTGGTCGGTCCCGACGGCGCCGGCAAGACGACGCTGATGCGGCTGATGGCGGGGCTGTTGCGGCCGAATTCGGGCATCATTCGGGTGCTTGGCCTTGACAGCCAGCGCGATTCGGCCGCGGTGCAGGCTGCGGTCGGCTACATGCCGCAACGTTTCGGCCTTTACGAGGACCTCAGCGTCCTCGAAAACCTCAGCCTCTACGCCGACCTGCAAGGCGTGACCGGTGCCGAGCGCCAGGCCCGTTTTGCCCGCCTGCTCGATTTCACCGCCCTCGAGCCATTCCAGAAGCGGCTCGCTGGCCGGCTTTCGGGTGGCATGAAGCAGAAGCTCGGGCTTGCCTGCGTGCTGATTCGCCAGCCGCGTCTTTTGCTGCTCGACGAGCCCAGCGTCGGCGTCGATCCGGTCTCGCGCCGCGAATTGTGGAAGATCGTCGAGGCCCTGGTGGCGGAGGGCGTGAGCGTGCTCTGGAGCACCGCCTATCTCGATGAGGCCGAGCGCTGCGCCGAAGTCCTGCTGTTGCGCGAAGGCGAGCTTTTGCACCAGGGCCCGCCCGGTCCGGTGAGCGAAGGCCTGAAGGGGCGGGTGTTCTCCTTTCCCGGCGGCGGCGCCGACAAGCGGGCCTTCATTCCGAAGCTCAAGGCGCGGCCCTTCGTGCTCGACGCGCTGATCAAGGGCAGCGACATCCATTTCCTGCTGGCCAAGCGTCCGGACGACGAAGAACTGCGCGAGTTGATCGCCGTCATCGGCGCGGCGGCAAGAGGCTTGAAACCGGTGCGGCCGACCTTCGAGGACGCCTTCATCGCGATTCTCGCGGCCCGGCAAGCGGCGCCCGCTGAAGCGCTGCGGGCGGCGGAAGCAGAACCGGAAGCGGCGCCGCCGATGCCCGTGCCTGCGCCTGCGCCTGCGCCGATGCCGCTTGAGACCAAGTCCGGACAGCCGGTGATTGAGGTGCGGCGGCTGGTGCGCGCCTTCGGCGCCTTCCGCGCCGTCGATGGCATCGACTTCGATGTCGCGCGGGGCGAGATTTTCGGCCTGCTCGGCCCCAAC
>JAJYTL010000078.1 GCA_021793055.1 Pseudomonadota bacterium | reverse complement strand
CTTGGATATTGACACGACGGACTTTCGCCAGGGGCCATGTCTCGCCGCTTTCATAACGGACGCAGTTTGGCTTGCGACCCTTTCGAATATTCAGTCCCTGCCTCATCGCCGTTGAGATTCACGCGCGGATTGATAGGAGCATATGCAAGTGCGTCAGGAGTGCTTTCCAGGAACTGCGATGCCGGACTCGGATTGGTGGCCGCTGTGAAGCGGAGCTCCTAAGTCGTTCGGAAGCACGGCTTGCGCGCTACAAAGCACCTAAGAACCTCAGGCGAGCAATGAGCTAGCTTTGCGCATCCTCACGAATGAGCAGCGCCCACCATGACCGCATGCTTAGAGCAGTGGGGGCGCCGCTCGGGGCGTCCCCCGCCCCCTCACTCAAAGATCAATTTGCTCGGCGATATTCAGCGCATCATCGACCTCGATACCAAGATATCGCACTGTGCTTTCGACCTTGGAATGCCCAAGCAGAAGCTGGACGGCTCGGAGATTTCCGGTTTTCCGGTAAATCTGTGCGGCCTTGGTCCGCCGCATGGTGTGCGTGCCGTAGGCGCCGCTATCCAAGCCGAAGCTTTGAACCCAGCGACGGACGATGCGAGCATATTGACGCGTGGACAGGTGTGGGCTGTTCCGAAAGCGGCTCGGAAACAAGTAGCCGCCAAGCGGGGCTCGCCGGATCGCCAGCCATGCTTCCAGCGCCTTTCGAGTTTGCTCTGTGATCTCGAACTGCACCGGCCGCCCGGTCTTCTTTTGGATGATAGACGTTCTCTCGCGGACGTGGCCGCCAAGACAAACGTCTTCAGGTTTCAACGCGACGAGATCACAAGCCCGGAGCTTGCTGTCGATGGCGAGATTGAAAAGTGCGAGATCTCGCTTAGACCGGCCAAGTTCAAGGCGCGCTCGAATGGCCCACACCTCCTTCGGCCGAAGAGGACGCTTCTGGCCGACCATACGTCCCTTATTCCAGGGAGGAAGGCGACTTGGCTTATTTCCATCAACCGATCCGTTGGGCATGGTCTTCTCCCGTGAGATCCGACCGCACCCACCGCAGCGCCCACGCCGTGTGGGCGACTGTAGCTTACCCTTTCCTCGTCCCCTGATGGCCGCTTCTGATCTGGAAGGACATTGATAACGCCATCAACATGGATCCGGCGGAGCGCTCTTCTATCACCTCGCGAAGGTCCCGTTCCTCCCTTTTTGCGCCGTCGGCTCCTCTGCGAGGAAAGGCGTCGACCGCCTGGAGTTGACAGGACATTCGTGGCATGAAATATCCTGGATGCGGCCAATCATTCCATTGGCATTTCGCGAACGACTGTGAATTCTCGTTCCGGTCACTTGGTTAGTGACTGCACATTTGGACTCCTCCCCAACAAAACACTGCCATCCCATCCAGGTTCCCGGAAGTTGGGCCCGCGCTCAGCGAGACGACCTATCTCGATCGCCGACGCTAACGTGTTGCGCGGGCCGTTGAAGGTTGGCAGTTGACGTGTTGTCGTCAGCATCGACATGAGACGCTCGATATGCTCTTCAGCGACGGTTCCGATCCAAAGCGGAACCGCTGCCACGCCGACGGCGCTAAGCATGACGTCAGATCGCCACAGGCGCACCACGAGGCGAGCGGTGCCCGCCTTTGCCGCGATCAGGCGAACCATCACCAGCGCTTCCTGTTGGCCGTTCTCGAGGCGAGGCAAGACGGGAAGCTTCGCGAGACCGATTCCGGGCCTCAGCCAGGCAAGTGTTGACTGTACCGTCCAGGGAACTGGCGCGATCCACCCCTTGGAAGCAAGCTCGGCCTCGAGCGCGGTCCGGCTGCCCGCCCATTCGAAGGTCAGCGGCTCCTTGATTTCGCCAGTCAGATCGATCCGGTGGGCCGGCAACGTCGACCATCCGCGCTGCCACCATGAGGTTACCGGCATGGTTTGGATATGTTGCCGCACGGCGTAACGGTCCATATCGGCCGCATGCGTTTGGCCGATATGGGCTGCGCCGACCACGAGAAGCGTTGCCCCGGTGGCCGCGCAAAGACCGGCCGCACGAACCGGCGGAGGATTGCGACGCAGATAGGCGATAGCCAACAACGCGGCCCATGCAACGCCAAAAGCAAGACCGGCGAGGACGTCCGATATCCAGTGCGCACCGAGATACACACGCGAAAACGCGACACCCACAACCAGAACCGCTGCGGCACTGGCGACGGCGAATCGCCATCGTGCGGAAACCTCCCAGGCAACCACGATAGCGAGGAAGCCGTACAAAGCCGTGGTGACGGCCGAATGACCGCTGGGAAACGCGAACACATCCCAGCCAGAATATATTGCCTCGGGGCGCTGCACGTGCAGGGTGGTCTTGAACAAGGCAGCGAAGAGACAGGCAACAGCGACGGCCGCCACTTCATAGGCGGCGCCACGCCAATTGCGCCTCCAGGCGAGCCAAAATAACGTCGCGAGCGTTACCGCGAGCGTCACAGTCGCGTCGCCCAACTCGGTGATTCCCACCATGATCTGGTCGACCCAGCCGGTTCTTAGGGCTTGCAGGAAATGGAACACGGCGACATCGGCACGGACCAATGGATCGCCCGCAATCACATCCTGAAGCACGCCAAAGAAGCACCACAGGCCGCCGATTAAGATTGCGCCGAGGAAGACGAGACCGGGGAGTTCCTTGCGTGTGGGATCGAGAATCGAAAGCAGTTGACGGCCAAGCCAGGTATCGCGGCCCTGCGCCCACGCCCGTAGTTGCTCTAGAGCCTTCGCAATCAGGGGAGGTAGCCGCCGGACCGCATAGTACGTTGCCCAGACGATGACCGCGAAAAGCACGGCCAGGACGACGACGAAGACGAGGAGCCGGTCGGCAATCGCGCCAAGAAAAACGAGGGATGCTCCGATCGCCGCCCCCGCCAGGACATGCGTGGGTGCCCAGACCACGGCCGAAAGCACGTTCATGATATAGAAGCGCAGCGGCGACATTTGCAGCGTGCCGGCGATCAAGGGAACGACCGCTCTTACCCCCGGAGTGAAGCGCCCGATGAACACGCTCTTGCCGCCATGGCGCTGAAAAAACGCTTCGCCGCGCGCGATCAAGGCCGGGTGGCGTTTCAGCGGCCAACGGCTGGTTATCGTGCGATGGTATTTGTGGCCAAGCCAATAGGAGATGCCGTCGCCGAGGATGGCCCCGAGCGTTGCGGCGATGATTAACGGCCACAGGCTCAAGGCTCCTGTGGCCACCAGGGCGCCGATCCCGAAGATTATGGCATCTCCGGGAATGAACGCGCCGATGACCGGGAGCGCCTCGGACAGGGCGACGACCAACATCAGCCCATAGGCAAGGTCCTGATGGGCGCGCGAGAACTCAATGACTGGGGTTACAAACGCGCCCACAGCGCCTCCTTGATCCATGAGTCTGGAACTACGGTGACGTATTGTTCCAAAGGCTTCAAGGGGCAAGCAATCGCAGTGGACGCTTGTGTTTCGTTGGAAGTATATGGAGATCGCGGGCGACACGTGTCCCTCGAAATGTCGCGGCAGCTTCATCATGGCAAAGCGGAGCGCCGAGGGGACGACGTCCGGCCGCAGCCAAATCGGAAAGCCGCTTCGCACCAAAGCCTCGCAGCTCACGATATTGAAGTAGGGGCTGATGTGGCCTTAGCCGACCGGCGTGTATCGTCACGTGGAGGAGTGCTATTTCTCGTCCAGAGGGTGTCAGCTCGATAATTCAATTCGCGGTCGCTCGCGTGGGATCTCTTTCATGACCCGTGGCACCCTGCCATGGACGAAAGCCGAGCATGCCGCTTTGCAAGAATCGAATTCGTCACTCACTGTCCACGCAAGCCGTCACGCGATGTCCAAAGACCCGGGCGGCTTCGCGCCATTTCGGCCTTCACGATAGAGAGCCGCTTCCTGATCATGTGTGTGGTGCCGTCGCGTACGGCGCAGAGATCAGGGCCTCAGGCAGGCTGAGACCAAGCTCGACCGATAGGGCGAGAGAGTCCTCTTCCAGGGTCCGCCGATAGCCGGCGACATCCAGCTCGCGAGCGAGCACGGTGGTTTCGTAATCGACCAAAGCCCGCTGATCGAGATTGCCTTGTCGATACACTTGCTCGGCCGCTTTGAGGAGCGCGCGGGCGGCTACGGCGTAGCGGCGTGCGCGATGAAGATTGACGGCTGCTGTGCGAGCACGCGCAAGCAAGCTTTGCGCCATCCCATCCGCCTGATCGAGGCGGGACAAATATTCGGCATGAAGCTGAAGCCGTGTCGCCCGGCTGCCGGCGCACCAGGCCTTGTCAGCCGCACCCAGGCCCATTGGCCGGGGACCAGAAGATTGCTGTCAGGCAGGTCGATCCGTACCAGCACTAAACCCAGCGGTCGTGCGTCGCGCCCAACCGAAACCACGTGCCCGGTGCCGGACCAGCCGTTCGCCGCGACCCGCGCCGGCTCGCCGGGGTGTATCCCACGAGACGCCTCGGGCGGTACACGGACATCGATCCACGGTATCGCCCGGCCGCTGAGAGTGGCTATCGGCGTACCTTTATATACGACACTCTCGGGCGATATCAGGTAGCGCAAGGTCCCGGCGAATGGCGCCTTTATCACCTCCTGTTCCGCTTCCTTGTCGAGGCCGTTCAGGTTCTCCCGCGCATTCACAAGCTTGCGGCGTGCTTCGTCGAGCGCGAGCCCCGTGCTCAGGCGGTGAGTCACCAGTTGCCGGGTCCGCGCGTAAGCGGCTTGAGCCATGGCGACGTCTGCGCGGGCGCTGGTGATCGAGCTTTGCAGATTGGGCGGCACATTGCGGGCGATCACCGTGCCGGCGGCAATCTCACCTTCGATCTGGAAAGGGCCGACAATTTTGCCGGTCGTCGGCGCCACAAGCGTCGTCTCTCCCAGGCTGTCTACCTTGCCCAAAGCACGCAGCCCATCCGGCACCGGAGAAAGAAGAATGCGTTCGCTTCCCACCGGCACGGGCGGTGCCACGGCGGCGCGCACGGGTCCGATACCGAAGGCCAGAAGAATGGAGGCGACGCCAATCGCCGCGATCTGGCGGTGCGGCACCGTGGCGCGCCGCGCCAGCATTCGCCATAAGCGGTAGAGGAACGGGCGGATTTTAAATTCTAGGGATTCGTACAAGCGCATCGCCGAAATGGTGGGATCGTAGCCGAAAACATAGCCGTATAAGCATCACTTTATGGCGAAATTTAGCACGTCGATCCAAACAGCAGCCTGACGCCCAGATAACAAATTCGTCATCTAAGGGTGCATTTGGAGCAACAGTAACACCGGGTTTCGCGATCGCGCGCGACATCAAGAGCCAGAACTGTACGCTGACTGCCCACTGGCGCGCTCGGTTTGGGCGCGTGCCGCTGGTCGATCCGGCGAACCCGGAGAGCACGGCTTACAACCCGCTCCTCATGGCGCCGGGGCGAATGGGAAGTCCGGAGACTTCGGACGCTAACGTCCCGGCGACTCACCTGCGAACGCGCCCGCCGCCTTGAGCCCTGCGCGACGCCACACTGCCGAAAACGAGTGTCGCAAGAAGAGCCGACGCAAAGGCATAGAAATACGGCAAGGATCGGCTCGTCGAGAAGAGAATTCCCATGATGAGATTGGACAGAAACTGGCCAATGCTGCGCGACACCGAGAGAAACCCCATGCCGCGAGACAGCGAGGTGTGCTCTACGACCGAAGAGACCAATGTCGGCTCGAAGGTCTCAACGCCACCCATGCCCAAGCCTAGTACGGCTACCGAGAGGTAGAAGGCTGCCGCCTGCAAGTGTAGGAGTTCGCTCAACCCGATGAGGCCTGAGCCCACGGCGGATGGCAGATAGCCGAAAAGCCAGAGCGATCGCACCGCGGAGAAGCGGCCCGCGCCGAGCACGTATCCACTCACCGCCGAGATCCCGAGATAGGTCATGAATGCGAGCACACCGGACTCGTATCCGGCGGTCGTCGAGTGGCCGCCCGTCGCCGTCAGAATCGGAAAGCCGAGATTGTAGAAGCTGAAGCCATAGAGGGTGGCCGAGACCAGGAGGGCGATCAGCAATGCACGTCCTCCGGGGTCCTGCGCGCCTTCGGCTGCTCGGGGCGTCTCGCCGGGATAAAGCTCTATACGTTGCACGAAAAACAGTAACACGGTCGATATGACGAGAGGCAAAACCGCAAACAGTATGATGGTATCGATGGGAACGCGTAGCGAGACGAACAGGAGCGCCGCGAGCGCCGAAAGCATTCCACCGCCGATATCGAGCGCGTGCAGAAAGCCAAATGCCATGCCTCGCTCCTGCGGTCGGGTCACATTAACCAACAGTGCCCGGCGCGCGGGAGTCCGGAAGTATCGTGCCCACCACCCGAGGATGAACAAGACCGCGGCGAGCCAGAGGCCATGCGCGAGTCCGGAGAATGCCATCAGCGGAATGAAGGCGTTGCCCGCGATAGCGACAGACTTACGATCGAACCGGTCACCGGCCAAGCCCCCAATGTAGGAAAAGAACGAGCCGCCGCCGAAAGCAACGGCGGTCACGATGCCGTACGCAAAGACAGGCGCGTGCAGTCGGAAGACGACGTATAGGGGAAACAGTGCCGCTACACCCTGGTAACCGAGGTCGGCAAAGAAGGCCGAAAAGCAGAGCAGATACGCATCGCGGTTGAGGCGCTCGCCGGGCAAATACTTGGCGAGCGTCTTCATACGGCTACTGTCTCCCATTGCTTCCCCTCATCGACGAGGCTCTTGACCGTCGCTGAAGCTGTCGCGGTCTCGGAGCGGCCGAGAGCAGCGCGGCAAGAACAGCCAAGTGGCGGGCAATTGCGCCCAAGTTATTCACCCAGTCAAGCTCACTTCGCCTTGCCCTTTGAGATATCTCCAATCTCTCCGGCCAGCTCTCGCATTTGCTCCCGTGCGACAGCGAGGCCCTTTCGGCCAAGCTTGGTTGCCGTATAGAGCCGCCGCCTTCGTCCACCAGGCCCACCCCGATCCTCGTGGGCGGTCAGATATCCCGTTTTTTCCATCGCTCTGAGCATCGGATAGAGGGTGCCGGGGCTCAGCCGATAGCCATGGCGGGCCAGTTCCTCGATAATCCACTGGCCGTATATTGGGCCCTCGACCGCGTGGTGAAGGATGTGGATCTGGACGAATCCCGAAAGCAGGTCATGGTGATCCATCAGCAGACATCGATTTCCGATATCAGATATCGCCTATTAGCACGAAGCGCTTAGCTGCGCTAGTCGGTCTCGCTAAACCGCCCGAGGCAAGTGGCAGCGAACGTCCGCTTCCGAGATCGTGCGATGGATCAGCCTATGCCCGGATTGGGTCGAAGGCCACCTGACGAGGGGTGCTAACGCGCAATGGCCCAAATTGGGCCGAGGTGTCATTCATGGCATCGGTACCACCGCTTTCCGCGACGCGTTCCACTGGCGGTTCGCGAAGGTCCGTTCTCTCCCTCGTGCGTGCGTTCAACTCTGGCTGTTTCGCTGACGACCCGCGACGCATCATACTCGCTTGAGCCTCCGGGACGCCAATCAGTTATCTAGCTAGATGCTGAATGCCTAGATCGCACCCTTTCAGAGTCATTTCCATGCACCGGGAAGAGCCATCCCGAGCAGTCGGGCCACTTTAGGTTTATGTTTCCGGTTTGCATAGCGGAAGAAACGTGGCGGAGATAGTGGCGAACCGGGGTGATCAAAGTCGGCGAGCCTAGCCGGATCCCGCGGGTGGAGATTTCGAGAGTTGCGGTTGATATCCGTCGCGGACAAGGCGTCCGTCCCGTAGATACAAGATTCGGTCGAAGCGATCGAAAATCTTCTCGTCGTGGCTCACAACCAGGATCGTTGCGGCTTGGTCGGTCGCAATCCGCCGCAGGAGATCCATGACGATCCCGGCACGTACGGAATCGAGTGGTGCCGTCGGTTCGTCGGCGAGAATGATTTTCGGACGGTTAGCCAACGCACGGGCGATGGCGACGCGCTGCGCCTCGCCGCCGGAGAGTTGGGCCGGCAGCGCGTTTCGCCGCTGTCCGACCTCGAGATATTCGAGCATCTGCACGGCACGGACTCGCGCCTCTGCTTGCCGGGCGCCGGCAAGCTCCATGACCTCCATCACGTTCTCGACGGCGGTGAGGAAGGGAAGGAGATTATGTGTTTGGAAGATAAAGCCGATTTTCTCGAGCCGAAGGCGACGCAGGTCGCGCCTCACCCAGCGACCATCATAGACTGTATCACCATTGAAGCGCATCCAGCCAAGGCTTGGTTCGGTGACGCAGCCGACGACGTTCAAGAGCGTTGACTTGCCCGAGCCGCTCGGGCCAACTAGGCCCACCACCTCGCCCGCCAATGCCGTCATGGTGATATCGATCAGCGCGTCGACGCGGGTCGGCCCCTTGCCGAAATGCTTGGAGATGCCGCGGAGCTCCACCAGCGCCTGAGGATCGGCCATCTCGCTCATGTCGCTACCCGGTCAGGGCTTTCGCGGGATCGATCCGCACCGCAGTGCGGACGCTGAGCGCCGAGGCAACCAGGCAAACCATCACAGTGATGGCGAAGAGGATCGCAATGTCCCGCGGCTCCATCTGGACGCGGCGCGGGAAATAGTCCTTGAAGGCCCAAACCAAGCCGACGCCGAGCGCAAAGCCGGCAACGCCGAGGATCAACGCCTGCTGCACGATGAGGCCAACAATGGTGCGATCAGGGGCGCCCACAAGCTTCAGGGTCGCGATGGAGCGAAGCTTGTCCATGGTCAGGGTATAGACAATGAGGGCGACGATCACCGCCGAGACCACGATCAGGATTCCCATGAACATGCCGAGTTGGCGCTGCATCTTCTCGATGACGAAAACCGTGAGATAGCCTTCTTCTTGGGCTTCGGTCACGGCCGAGAGATGCTTCCAGCGGTCGATTTCGCGGGCAACGGCGGTCTTCGAGACTCCGGGGTCGAGCCGCACCAGAACGGCGTTGACATCGGCAGTGGCTGGCGGGCTCCTCCCCAGGGCTTTCTCGCGGCGCTGCAAGGGCGGAGGTACGGAGAACTGGAGGGTCTGGGCGTCGAGCAAGGTAATCCAGGCCACAGGATCGCCGGCCGAGGTCACCATGCCGCGGGTCAACCCAACCACCGTATAACGGTCGCCGTAGGGTCCGAGCGGCACCTCCTCGCCCAGTCTGAGACCTGAAGAGGCGTCGGCTACCATCTGGTAATGGCTCTCAGTGATGCTGTGACCGGCGACGAGATCGGCTGGGCCGCCGAGGCGGCCCGGCTCGTAGCCGACTACGAAAAGCCGGAGATGCCGGCCCTCTGTGGTCGCCTGCACGGTCTGGAACGTGACTGCGCCCGAAGCGGCCACACCGGGTAACCGCCGCACCAGATTCCGAGTGTCGCGCGGAATGCGAGAGGGTTCGGCAAAGGGGCCCTTAGTTTTTGGTTGCACGACCCAGAGATCGGGGTTCGAAGCACGCGGCAGACGGAGTGCGTCGGTCAACGCGCCTTCATAGATCCCAGCCATGGTGATGACAATTCCAAGAAGTCCGCCGAGCCCCACGCCAGTGAGGACAAAACGGAGGATGTTGTGGCGGATGTCGCGGATCGCCAAGTTCATGGCGTTGCGCCCGTCTTCGCTCTCGCAGCGCGGCCGACGCGAAGACCCGACACCGGGGCCGCAACCACCATCGCGCCCTTGGGAAGCCCGGCCAGGATTGGTAGCTGCCCGCCCAGAAGCTCAGGGCCGAAGCTGACACGGCGGCGCGCGAGACGCCCATCCTCCAGGTCCCAGACGGTGCCCTTCCCATCCCGCTGGTCGGAGACCGCGGTCGGCGGCACGAGAACCGCCTTATGCAGAACACCGGTAGTGATAAGGACCTCGGCCTGCTCGGCAAGATGGATATTGGCCGGGATATGGTCAAAGGCAATGTCGACCAGCCGTTCCTCGTTCACGGCATCGCTCTGGATCTCGATCCGCGCGGCGTGGCCGGGATACCGCTTGCCTGGTTGTGAACGGAGGATGATCTCTGCCGGCTGGCCCACTGCAAGCCGCCCGGCCAATCGCTCATCGATATAGCCGAGAACCCAGATGCCCTTCGGGGCGACCAGAGTGAAGACTGATTGGCCAGGATTGACGGCGCTGCCAAGCTCAAGATTGCGCGAAACCACCCAGGCACCGTAAGGCGCGTAGAGGGTATAGTTCGCAAGCGTCGCCTCGCTCACCGCTTGTGCGGCTTCAGCGGACTGGAGCTGCGCCTTCGCAAGCAGAACGCCGCTTCGAGCGGAAACCAGATTGGCGGCGGCGACGCGAACCGTCGCGCGGTCCGTCTCTGCCTGCTCCTTCGAAACGATGCCAGATTTGATGAGCCGCGAATCCCGTTCGCTGATCGCGGATGCGTTTTTGAAAGTCGCCGACGCACTCGTTACATCGGCCTCAGCTTTCGAGATACTGGCCTTGGCCTGAACGACCCCAGCCTTGGCGACGGCGAGCTGGGCTTCAACATCGCGGGCATCGAGGCGGGCCAGAACTTGTCCAGCGCGGACATGATCACCCTCGTCGGCGTCGAGCGCGACAAGAACGCCAGCGACCTTGAAGCCGACGTTGGATTCGACATGCGCTCCAACAGTGCCGAGCCCGAAGACCCGCTCCGGGACGTTGGCTTGGGCTTGAATGACGGGAACGGTGAGCGGTCGGAAGCGCGCAGACCAGAGCCAAAATCCCGCGATACTGGCGACCAGAATGGCAAGCGCGAAGAGCAGCCGTGACCGGCGGTAGGTTTTGACGCCGAGATCGCGGCTTTGAACCGACTCGTCCGTGTGCGTCGTCACCGGCGCGTCAGGTTCGAGCCCGGTCGTGGCGGATTCGGACTTCCGATCCATGCCGCTGGCCCTGCGAACATCGCAAATGACGATTTCCTACGCTTCTCCGCCCCATCCGCGCTGATTCAGATCAAAATTTCTGGTCGCCAATGCCGGAGAACAGACGGCCTTCGGCGGCCACGCTCAGCCGGAAGGAAGAGCTTGGGAGGGATGGCGCCCTCTTTACCCTCCAGAAAAGCGTTCCGCGACAAGCATATAGTGTTCAGGGCTCTGGCGCCGGTACTCCAGAACGCGGAAACCCGCTTCTTCGCACCAAGCCTGAACCGTCTCAGGCGCAAGCCGCGCCGATCGCGGTGCGCCTTGCTCGCACGGGCCCTCGGGGTGGAATTCGGCGACCACGATACATGCATGCGGGGGAAGCACCCGATGGACGCCATGGAGAATGCCACAGGCATCGTCGGCATGGTGCAGGACCATCGTGATCAAAGCCGAATCGGGGCGAAGGCCGGTGCCCTCCAATTGGGCGACGTCGGCGACGATGCATCGAACCTGCGAGATCCCGCGTTCCCTTTGCCGCCGTTCAAGCTGACCCAAGGCATCGGATGAACGGTCGGTCGCGTACACGCAGCCGTCCGCTCCCACCCGCTCAGCCAGCACCAGGGTCACTGACCTGAGCCCATGAACTTCCTCCAAAAAGGAGTAGAGTCCGGAACCTGGGAAGGGGAACGGACGATGAAGCGTTTGCGGTTCACGGAAGAACAGAT
>JAJYTL010000077.1 GCA_021793055.1 Pseudomonadota bacterium | reverse complement strand
AGCGACAGCCAATAGGGCACCGGCAGCGCGAAGACGATCAAAGTCAGGCCGAAACCGACGGTGGCCCAGATCGGCCAGATATCGACACGGGCGGGATCGCGCACCATAGCAAGCGGAGCCGCCGCAAGGAGCGAGCCGATGCCGGCGGCCGCCATCATCGTGCCGAGAACCTCGGCGCCGCCGGCGCCGAGCCGGCCGGCAAAGACCGGCAGCAATACCATGAAGGGAACGCCGGTCACGCTGACCACGCCGAGCAACAGCAGCACCGAGCGGATGCGCGGCGTACGGCGCATATAGCGCATGCCCTCCGCCATGTGGCCGAGGGTCTTCACCGGCGCGCGCGGCGCGGCGATATCCTCGATCCGCATCATCAGAAGCGCGACGATGACGGCGAGGAAACTCGCGCCGTTGATGGCGAAGCACCAGCCCTCGCCGAGGGCGGCGACGGTCCAGCCGCCGATCGCCGGGCCGACCGTGCGGGCGATATTGACCAGCGACGAATTGAGGGCGATGGCGTTCGACAGGTCCGCCTTGCCCACCATGCGCACAACAAAGGTCTGGCGCGCCGGAATGTCGATCGCGTTGACCACCCCGAGCAACACCGAAAGCAGAATGATCTCCCACACCGTGATCGCCCCGCTCAGCGCCAGCCCCGCCATGACGAAGGCCAGCACCATCGCCGCCGTCTGGGTCCCGAGGATGAGACGCCGGCCCTCGATCCGGTCGATGAAGGTCCCGGCCAGAGGGGAAAGAAAGAAGATCGGGATGCGCGCAGCGAAGCCGACGAGGCCGAGCAGCCACTCCGAGCCGGTCATCTCGTAGACCAGCCAGGAAAGCGCCACCATCTGCATCCAGGTGCCGATCAGGGAAACCGCCTGACCCGAGAAGAACAGGCTGTAATTGCGATGGCGAAGGGAACGGCCAATGGAACGCAAGGCTTCGCTGCGCGAGACCCGGCCCGTCGCCGCGCCCAGCGGCGCCGCGCGCCCTTGCGGGGAATTCGATCGCAATCTCACCCGACCCGCCCCCATCTCTCTTCGGCCCGCGCCGCCGTCTCGCGCGCGCCCCGCCGATGTGACCATCCGCCGGCCCGGCAGAAATAGCTGAGGCAATCAAGAGCATGGCCACGGTTGCCGCGGACGAGCAATGGATTTGCCGCCGGCAGGCCCGGCCGGGCGCCGGATTGGATCGCCCCTTGTGCCGCCCGGCCCCGCCGAAGGCAAGCCCGCGAGCGGCACCTGCTTACCCCCCAAGCGTTTCGCCGGCGGCGATTATTTATTCGATTTTTCAAATTCTTAACCGCCGCCCCGGCGGGCCTTCGGCAACCGCCGGACAGCCTCCGCTTTTCCGTCATCGTCGTGTCATTTATTTGTAACGAAGCGCCGCTATGGTTATGCTTGCCATGTTGAACTCAGCATCAGCACCAGCACCAATCCGCCGTAGCCGCGAGTTCCCCATGGAAGACACCAACGCCAGCGCCGGGGAGAGCGCCGTGGTTCCGCTCTCGGCGCCGAGCGGATCCTCGCCGGCATCGGCCGACACGGCCGCGGCAACTCCGGCCAAGTCCGAGGCCGCACCGGAGGCCAAGATCACGACCCGGAGCTTGAGCTTCTTCTACGGCGAGACCGAGGTTCTCCACAAGATCGACCTCACCCTCTACGCCAACCGGGTGACGGCAATCATGGGGCCGTCGGGCTGCGGCAAGTCGACCTTTCTCCGCATCCTCAACCGTATCTACGAGCTCTATCCACACCAGCGGGCGGAGGGCGAGGTGCTGTTGGACGGCGAGAACATTCTCGGGCCGGGCATCGATCTCAACCAGTTGCGCGCGCGAGTCGGCATGGTGTTCCAGACCCCGACTTCGTTCCCGATGTCGATCTACGACAACATCGCCTTCGGCATCCGACTCTATCAGCGGCTGCCCAAGGCCGAGATGGACGAGCGGGTCGAGGCCGCGCTGCAGCATGCCGCCCTCTGGGACGAGGTGAAGGACAAGCTGCACGCCCTCGGCAACCGGCTTTCCGGCGGCCAACAGCAGCGACTTTGCATCGCCCGGGCCATCGCCTTGAATCCCGAGGTGATTCTATTCGACGAACCGGCCTCGGCGCTCGATCCGCTCTCGACGCAGAAGATCGAGGAGCTGGTGACCCGCTTGCGCCAGGACTACACGGTGGTGATCGTCACCCATAATCTGCAGCAGGCGGCCCGGGTTTCCGACTATACGGCGCTGATGTACCTCGGCGAGCTGGTCGAGTTCGGCGATACCGAAACCATCTTCACCAACCCGAGCAAACGGCAGACCGAAGACTATATCACCGGCCGCTTCGGCTGATCCGCCGCTCCCAATACCAGCCCCTGCGCCGTTCCAACGAATCGGAGCGTGCTGCCGTTCGAATGTGGACCCGCCCGTCGGACGTGATATGGCCCTAGGGCTCGCGCCGCAGCACGCTTTCGTGCCAGTGGCGCAAAAGCCAGTGATTGAGCCAGCCGAGCGCGCCGTAGATCGCGATCCCGGTCAGCGCGAGCAGGACCAGCGCCGCGAACATCTTCGCGATCTCCAGCCGATAGCCCGCTTCCAGGATGCGAAAGGCGATGCCGGTTTCGGCGCCACCGGTGCCGGCGACGAATTCCGCCACCACCGCCCCGATCAGCGCGAGCCCGCCGGAAATGCGCAAGCCGCTGAGGAAATACGGCAAGGCGGTCGGGAGTCGCAAGCGCCAAAGACGCTGCCAGCGCGTCGCGCCATAGAGCAGAAACAGGTCGCGCAGGTTGTGGTCGGCGCTTTTCAGCCCAAGCGTGGTATTGGCGACCACCGGGAAAAAGGCGACCAGCCAAGCGCAGATCAGCAGCGAAAAGAAGTTGCTGCCGACCCAGATGATGATCAGCGGCGCGATGGCGACGATCGGCGTCACCTGCAGCGCCACCGCATAGGGCAAAACCGCGATTTCGACCCAGCGCGATTCTGCGATGGCGATGGCGAGCAGAAGCCCAAGCCCGGCTGCGGCGAGAAGCGCCGCCATGGTGATGCGGAAGGTGATCCAGAGCGAGGCGAGGAGGCTCGGCCCGTTCCGCCACAGGCTGTCGGCGATGGCGGCCGGCCCAGGCAGGATGTAGGCGGGAACGTGCTCGATCGCGACCGCGGCCTGCCACAACGCGAGAAGAAGGATGCCGATGCCGAGCGGCGCCAGCATGCGCGTCAGACGCTCCGAGCGGCTCATGCGGCGACCTCGGCGGCGAGCCGCCGCGAGAGCGCCCGGCACACCTCGCCATAAGCCGGCGAGGTGCGGAGATCGGCGCTCCGCGCGGCCGGCAGATCGATCGCCATGTCGGCGACGATGCGGCCCGGCCGCTCGGACATCACCATCACCCGTTGCGAGAGATAGACCGCCTCGTAGACACTATGGGTGACGAATAGCACCGTCGGCCGACGCTCCTGCCACAGCCGGCGGAGATCGTCGTTGAGGCGAAAGCGAGTGATCTCGTCCAGGGCGGCGAAGGGTTCATCGAGGAGCAGAAGGCGCGGCGCGGTAACCAAGGCGCGGGCGATCGAAACCCGCATCCGCATGCCGCCCGAAAGCTGACGCGGATAGGCGTCCTCGAATCCGGCGAGGCCGACGCCCGCGATCGCCGCCTCGACGCGCGCCGCGACCTCGCCCCCTCCGGCACCGACGAGGCGGAACGGCAGGGCAACATTGTCGAAGACCTTGGCCCAGGGCATCAGAGTCGGCTCCTGAAAGACGAAGCCGATCTCGCCCCGGGCCGGCGCGCGATCGCCCAGCCAGGCGATGGCGCCGGCGCTCGGCTCGGCCAAGCCGGCGACGATGCGCAGCAGCGTGCTCTTGCCGCAGCCGGACGGGCCGAGCAGGCTCGCGAACTCGCCTTCGGCGAGGCGCATGTCCACGCCATCGAGCGCCTTCGTGCCCTGCTCGAAGAGCTTGGAAACGCCCGTCAGCGTAACGAGGGGTGCCACCGGCTGCGCCATCGATCAGGGCGACTTCTTGTCCCGCAATCCGACCCGCTTGTTGACGAAGCGGAGGGTGAAGGCCTGACGGTAATCCATGTTTTCGGGATAGAGCCGCTCCTTCGCCATGGTGTGGAAGAAGGCGGCCCAACGCGCCGCGCTCATGGCGCCGATGCCATGCGTCCGGGCATCGCCGCTCTCGAGCACGCCATTGCGTTTCAACGCCGCCCGGCCATAGCGCAGCAAGGCGTCGGTCATGTCGGGGTTGTCCTTCTTGATCAGGGCATCGCCCGGTGCCGGGTTGCCATCGAGATAGCTGTACCAGCCCTCGATGCTGGCATCGACGAAGCGCTGCACGAGACCGGGATCCTTGGCCACGAGACGCTTCGAGGTCTCGATCACCGAGGCATAGCTCGAATAGCCGGCATCGGCGAGAAGCAAGACCACCGGCTTGACGCCGTTTTGCTCGATCAGGAACGGCTCGCTCGTCAGATAGCCCTGCTGGATCGCCCGTTTGTCGGCGAGGAAGGGCGCAACGGTGAAGTTATAGGGCCGGATCTGGCTGTCGCGATAGCCGAATTTAGCCTTGAGAAAGAGCCAGAATCCGACCCGCGTGTCGGCGCTGATCATGATCGGCTTGCCTTTGAGCGCGGCAAAGGACGTGTCGCCCTGGCCGGGATGGGCGATGAGGACGCTCGGGTCCTTCTGAAACATCGCCGCGACCGCCACCACCGGCACCCCCTCCTTGGCAAAATTGAGGGCGATGAAGGAATTCGGCGCGACCTCGAAATCCAGCCGGCCGGCGGCCATGAGCTGGGCCTGGTTGACCTGTGGCCCACCCTGCCGGATGGTCACGTCGAGGCCGTATTTGCGGTAGATGCCGGTGGCGATCGCCTGGTAATAGCCGCCGTGTTCCGCCTCGGCCTTCCAGTCGGTGCCGAGAACCACGTGATCGAGCGCGAGCGCGAGGCCGGGGCGCAACACCACCGCGGCGACGGCCGCGGCGACCAGGAGCCGCGCGGCGCCGCGCGGAGAGAGAGAACGCCGCAGCCACCGTCCGCGCAAGGTTTTCGTCACCGATTGCCGCCGAGCTGGAAGCCGCCGTCGACGGCCAACACCTCGCCCGTGACGCGGCTCGCGCCTTCGATCAGCCACAGCACCGCGTCGGCGATATCGTCCGGCGACATCACCGCGTTCAGCGCCGCATTGGCCTCATAGTTGGCCTTGAGCTTGCCATAGAGTTTTTCGCCATAGCCTTCGCGCAGCCAGCGGGTTTCGACGAAGCCCGGGCAGACGGCATTGACCCGGATGTCCGGCCCGAGCGCCCGCGCGAGCGACAGCGTCATGGTGTTGAGCGCGCCCTTGGACGCCGCATAGGCGACCGACGACCCGCCGCCCATGAGACCGGCGATCGAAGAAATATTGACCACGGCGCCCGGCGCGGCAGCGCGCAGATGCGGCGCGGCGGCGCGAATCATCTGATAGGGGCCGATCACGTTGACGCCATAGATGCGGAGAAAATCCGCCGCGTCCAGGGCCTCGAGATCGGCGTGGCGCGCGAATTTCGTCGTCCCCGCGTTGTTCACTAGGGCGTCCAAGCGGCCCCAGCGGTCGACCACCGTCTGCACCAGGCGCCGGCAATCGCCGTCCTTCGCCACGTCGGCCTGGACCACCATGGCCTCGCCGCCGGCGGCGCGGCAGGCGGCCGCGGTCTCTTCCGCGGCATCGAGGCTCTTCGAGCAATTGATCGCAACCCGAGCACCGCGCGCCGCAAGCCGTGCCGCGCAAGCGGCCCCGATACCGGCGGCGGAGCCGGTGACGATGCAAACGGCATCCCGCAAATTCATTTTCCTTTCCCCCTGCTTACGCGCCGCCCCTATGCGCAACCGCCATCGAAAGCCATCGGATCGATACGAAACCGGCCACCCGGGCCGCCGCACGCGCCATTCCTTCATATGGCGTAACGTTCGGCCGCGCCAGCCCAATCGCCGATTCGCCCAAGCATCCGGAAGACCGGAATGGATCGCGGCCGAACCCGCAGGCAATTAGACGCACGCCGATCCGTAAATCTAGCGTTTTCTAGACTCGTATTAAATATGCGACCGACGAACATATCCGCACTTCAGGCAATATTAACCTTTATCTTGGACGCTAAGTTGGGGCGCGAGGGCCAAAGACGCGCCCGCCGGGGAAACAGAGATCACAGCCCGCGGCGACCGCGGCGGTCTTGATGACAGAGACGACAGAGAGACAGATTGGCCTTGGTGACGACGAACGTCAGACATAGCCCGGGGATGCTGGGGCGGTTCCGCGGCACGATGCAGCGGCTGCAATGGCAGGCACGTCTGCGCGCGTGGTGGGACGGCTACGTCTTCGATCCGGCGGGCGGACGGCGTCGACGGCTCAAGATGCCGGCGCCAAAGCATCATTTCGAGCCGCTCGAAACGCCGCTCGACTTCTCGGGTCCGCCCACCGTCGAAGGCTGGCCGCCGCAGCGTCTTGCCGTGGTTCAGGCGCTTTTCGGCGAGGGCATGATCGCCCCGGCCGATCCGGAAGCCCTGACCAAGATGACCCACCCACTCGGCCTCGCCAAGGAGATGACCGTGGTCGAGGTCGGTGCCGGCCTTGGCGGCATCGCGCGGGCGATCGCGGCCGAGGCGGATATCTATATTACCGGCTTCGAGCCCGACGCCGAGTTGGCGCGCGTCGGCAACGACATCTCGACGAAGCATGGCATGGGCCGCAAGGTCCGCATCACCCATTTGCCGCGCGGCGGCCTCGATGTTCGGCCGGAAACGGTCGACGCGGTGATCGCCAAGGAGGCCCTGCTCACGGTCGAGGACAAACCGACCGTCTTCGCCGCCATCCGCCGGGCGCTTCGCCCGGGCGGCCAGCTGATGATGAGCGAGTATATGCTGGTCGGCGACGAAATCTCTTCCTTGGTCGCGCAGTGGTCGCACGCGACTCCGGTGCCGCTTTATCCCATGTCGGTCAAAGCGACTCGGGCAGAGCTGGAAAAGCTCGGATTTCAGGTCCGCATCGTCGAGGACATCACCGCCGAATACGACAAAGGCGCGCGCAAGGCCTTCGCCGACATGGCGCAGCACATCGAGGCCGGCGGCGCCGCCGAACACATGGCGCCCTGGGTGCTCGCGGAAGGCGAGGTCTGGTCGCGCCATCTCGCGGCGCTGGCCTCGGGCGAGGTCAAAGTCTACCGTATTTACGCCCGTATCCCGCGCAGCGCCCTCTAGCCGCCGCGGCGGCGGCGCATGGTTGACAGGACCACCCTTAGCCCCCTATTGTCCGGCGCGTCTGAACCAGGATCCCCATGCGGAGTCCGCCCTTATCCCCGGCGCCCGACGTCGAAGCGGTGTTATGAAGGCTGTGCTATGAAGATCGTAAATTCGTTGAAAACCGCCAAAAAACGCCATCGCGACTGCCGGGTCGTGCGCCGCAAGGGCCGCGTCTACGTGATCAACAAGACCAATCCCCGCTTCAAGGCCCGCCAAGGCTGATCCGGGCTCGCTGATCCGGGCCGACCGGTTCAGAGCGGCCGATCCAGGCCGATAGGCCTAACCGAATCAAGCTCCTACCCAGGCAGTGGGATCGCAAGACGCCCGCGGCCTCAGGGCTTTTTGCCTCAGCCGTCCTCGACCCGTGGGCCGCGCGTGGCCGCGAGTTTTCCGCCATCCCACCCCCCTGTTCCGGCGGCATGGCTTGTTTGCGTCCGCCTAGGCGCTTATTCTCACTGCAAGACGTCTGGGGAAGGTGCCATGCCGCTCAAAATGCCGGAGCCGGATCGGGCCGTTATCGCCGATCGCGACCGGCTGGTCGCCGAACTTGAAGCCATCGTCTCGGCCGCTGGCGTCGTCGCCGAGGCGCGCGCCTTGAAGGCGTTCGAGAGCGACGGCCTCACCGCCTATCGCCAGACACCGATGGTCGCGGTGCTGCCGGAAACGGTGCAACAGGTCTCCGAGATCATGAAGCTGTGCCACCGGCGCGGCGTCAAGGTCGTGCCGCGCGGCGCCGGCACCTCGCTGTCGGGCGGCGCGCTGCCGCTCGCCGACGGCGTGCTTCTGGTCATGAGCCGGTTCAACCGCGTGCTCGAGATCGACTGGGACAACCGCTGCATCGTCACCCAGCCCGGCGTCACCAACCTCGGCCTGACCAAGGCGGTGGAGCATTGCGGCTTCTATTACGCGCCCGATCCCTCGAGCCAGATCGCCTGCACCATCGGCGGCAACATCGCGGAAAATTCCGGCGGCGTGCATTGCCTGAAATACGGCCTCACCACCAACAACGTGCTCGGCCTCCAGGTGGTGCTGCCCGATGGCGAGATCATCCGCGTCGGTGGCCGCCATCTCGACGCCGAAGGCTACGATCTTCTTGGCCTGATGACCGGCTCGGAAGGGCTGCTCGGCGTCGTCACCGAAGTCACCGTGCGCATGCTGCGGAAACCGCCGACAGCGCGCGCCCTGCTGATCGGTTTCCCGACCAGCGAGGCGGCCGGCGAGTGCGTCGCCAAGGTCATCGGCAGCGGCGTCATACCGGGCGGCATGGAAATGATGGACCGGCCGGCGATACACGCCGCCGAGGCCTTCTGTCATCCCGGCTATCCGCTGGATGTCGAAGCGCTCCTGATCGTCGAGATCGACGGCACCGAGGCGGAGGTCGATCACCTGGTCGGCGAGGTCGAGAAGCTGGCCAAGTCCTGCGGCGCCCTTTCGCTCCGGGTGTCCAACTCGGAAGCCGAGCGGCTCGCCTTCTGGGCCGGACGCAAGGCCGCCTTCCCCGCCGTCGGCCGCATCTCGCCGGATTACTACTGCATGGATGGCACCATCCCGCGCCATCAGCTGCCCACGGTGCTGCGCCGGATCGGCGAGCTTTCTGAGCATTACGGCCTCAAAGTTGCCAATGTCTTCCATGCCGGCGACGGCAATCTGCATCCCCTCATCCTCTACGATGCCAACCAGCCCGGCGAGCTGGAGCGGGCGGAGGAATTCGGCGGCGACATCCTCAAGCTTTGCGTCGAGGTCGGCGGCGTTCTCACCGGCGAGCATGGGGTCGGCGTCGAGAAGCGCGACCTCATGGGCGCCATGTTCAACGAGATCGACCTCGCGCAGCAACAGCGGGTCAAATGCGCCTTCGATCCGCAATCGCGCCTCAACCCCGGCAAGGTCTTCCCCGAGTTGCACAGCTGCGCCGAGCTTGGCCGCGTGCATGTCTCGGGCGGGCGAACCGCCTTCCCCGATTTGCCGCGCTTCTGAGCCCGCGAGTTTTCATGACCGAATCCCATCGTCCCGAAACACCGGAAGAAGTCGGCGCGCTGGTCCGCGAAGCCGCGGAACGAAAGACGCCGATCGAGGTCCTAGGCCATGGCTCGAAGCGCGCCTTCGGCCGTCCGCTCAAGCTCGAGATCACGCTCGACCTCTCGCGGCTGTCCGGCATTCGGCTTTACGAACCGAACGAACTGGTGATGACGGCCGGCGCCGGCACGCCGCTCGCCGAAATCGCGGCGGCGCTGGCGCAAAACCGCCAGGAGCTCGCCTTCGAGCCCGCAGACCTCGGCCCGCTTTACGGCGGCGAGGCTGATCGCGGCAGCATCGGCGGCGTATTCGCCTGCAATCTTTCGGGGCCGCGGCGGTTCAAGGCAGGCGCGGCGCGCGATCACCTGCTCGGTTTCCGCGGCGTTTCCGGCTGGGGCGAAAGCTTCAAGTCGGGCGGCCGCGTGGTGAAGAACGTTACCGGCTACGATCTCTGCAAGCTGATGTGCGGCGCCTTCGGCACCCTCGCGGTGATGACCGAAATGAGCTTCAAGGTTCTGCCCCGGGCCGAGACGACGCGCACCCTTCTCCTCCTCGGCGAAGATGACGACCCGGCCCTGGCCCGGCTGCGGCGGGCGGCGGCGAGCGCAAACGAAGTCTCCGGCCTCGCACATCTGCCGGCCGCGGTGGCGAAACGGAGCGCGCTCGGCGACGTCGCCGGCGCCGGCGGCGCCGTCACCGCGCTCCGCCTCGAAGGGCCGGCGCCCTCAGTGGTCGCGCGCATGGCCTCGCTCCGCGCCGAAGTCGCGGGGGCGGGCCCGACGGCCGAACTCTCCGACGACGACTCGCGCGCCCTGTGGCGCGAAGTCCGCGACGCCAGTTATTTCGCGGGCCGCGACGCCGCGCTATGGCGGATTTCCCTGACCGCGACCGCAGCCGCCCCGGCGCTGGCCGGATTGGCCGCCAAACTCGCGGGCGACACGAGCTGGTTCTACGATTGGGCCGGTGGCCTGGTCTGGCTCGAAATCGCCGGCGCGGCGCAAGCCGAAACGGTGCGCGCCGCGGTGGCCAAGGCCGGCGGCCACGCGACACTGATCCGCGCGCCGCTCACCGAACGCGCCGTGACCGCCGTGTTCGAGCCGCAGGCGAAGCCCGTCGCCGCGCTCTCGCGCCGGATCAAGGAAAGCTTCGATCCCGGCCACATCCTCAACCCCGGCCGCATGTACGCCGGACTTTAGGAACGCTCATGCGGACAGAGTTCTCGCTCGCGCAACTGGCCGACCCGGCGATTCAGGCCTCGGAGCAGATTCTGCGCGCTTGCGTGCATTGCGGCTTTTGCACCGCCACCTGCCCGACCTACGTGCTGCTCGGCGACGAACGCGATTCGCCGCGCGGCCGCATCTACCTGATCAAAGAGATGCTGGAGGCCGGCGGCGCCGCCACCGCGACCGAGGCGACCCATCTCGACCGCTGTCTTTCCTGTCTGTCGTGCATGACCACCTGCCCGTCGGGCGTGAACTACATGCACCTGGTCGATCACGCGCGAAACCTCGTCGCCAAGACCTACACACGGCCGTTTCGCGATCGCGTCGAGCGGTGGTTTCTTGACGCGGTTCTGCCGCATGCCGGACGCTTCCGGCTGGCGCTGATCGGCGCGCTTCTCGCCCGGCCGTTCCGGGCGCTGCTGCCGCGCGGGCTGCGCACCATGATCGACCTCGCGCCGCGGCGGTTGCCGGCGCCGTCCCGAAGCGACAGGCCGCAGGTCTTCCCGGCCAAAGGGACACGGCGGATGCGCGTCGCGCTGATGCCGGGTTGCGTGCAGAAGGTTCTCGACCCCGCCATCAACGAAGCCACCATCCGTCTCCTCACCCGCCACGGCTGCGACGTGGTGGTGGCGAAGGGATCTGGCTGTTGCGGCGCCCTCACCCATCATCTCGGCAAGGACGCGACCGCCGCGATCAAGGCCAATGTCGCGGCCTGGATCGGCGAAAGGAAGGCGCGCGGGTTGGACGCCATCGTCATCAACGCGTCCGGCTGCGGCACCATGGTCAAGGACTATGGCTTCCTGCTGCGCAACGACCCCGAGATGGCCGAGGCCGCCAAGACGGTTTCCGCGCTGTGCCGCGACGTCAGCGAGATCATGGCCGAGATCGGCATCCGGCGGGCGCCGGACGCGCCGAAGCTCTCTGTGGCCTATCACGCCGCCTGCTCGCTTCAGCACGGCCAGCGCGTCCTCGATCCGCCGAAGGATCTCCTGCGCGCCGCCGGATTCGAGGTCCGCGAGATTCCGGAATCGCACCTCTGTTGCGGCTCCGCC